>JACRKM010000008.1 GCA_016219765.1 Candidatus Woesearchaeota archaeon | reverse complement strand
CTGACCAATAACGCCGAAAAGTTCATATATGTGTCGTAAGCCGTCTGTGGTGGTGATTTCATGGCAACAAAACTGAGCTCATCTCATATTCTAGTAAAGACGGAAGCAGAAGCGAACGTCGTTTTCTTCGACGTGACTCACGGGAAAAAATTTGAAGATGTCGCACGGGAGAAATCTCTCTGCCCTTCACGGAAAAATGGCGGAGATCTCGGCTGGTTCGGACGGGGCCAGATGGTCAAAGAATTCGAGAATGCCGCATTCGCACTTCAGAAAGGCGAGATCTCAAAGCCGGTCAAGACGCAGTTCGGGTGGCACGTGATTCGGGTTGATGATGTGAAGTAAATCAGTTTAGAAAGCAGTAAGAAACGCTCCTGCCGGGATTCGAACCCGGGCCTGAGCCTCCGGAGGGCTCCATTCTATCCAAGCTATACTACAGGAGCAATCTATTACTCATTTCCACATAAGTTCAACGTAAGAAACAAAACGCCCCCGCGGGGATTTGAACCCCGGTCTGAGCCTCCGCAGGGCCCTGTTCTATCCAAGCTAGACTACGGGAGCAGGTCAAGGCGATTGGTTTTCCGCGCTCTTTTTAAAGCTTGTGTCGAGAAATCGCAAGCGTGCTTGGGCTTCTTCTTCCTACACAATGCCCATCTCTCACTTCAAAGCCTGCTTTGGTTAGATTCTCTCGTACGCTTTTTGCGCAGCTGTATGTGGCAAGAACACCTCCATTCTTCATCGCCGCGTAAATATCAGAAAAGAACCCAACAGTCCAAAGCTCTGGACACTTCTTTGGTGAGAATGGATCAAAAAAGACAACATCAAAATCATAAGCACCCAACGTTTTGATACTTTCACGTGCGTCACCCATAATTATTTTGAGTACGGCTTTTCCATCACAGCATAACTTATTCTTCGCAGCTTCTTTAATCAGACCATAACTCCTGAAAGGGGGATCGAGAGAATATATCGCATCCAAAACAGCAGGATCATTCTCAAGCGCGGTGATCTCAATCAGCTTTCCACGAAACGCGTCAAGTGCTGCTGCTGAATTGTACCCAAGACCAAAACAGACGTCGAGTATTCTCACTCGGTCAAAATTTGCGATGCGACAAGGCTCTGCATATTTCTTGATCGCTTCCTCTGCAGCACCCGATGTTGAGTGGTATGACTCGTACAACTCTTCGTTGTAGTACGTTTCGGAACCATCCCGTGTCACTATTTTTTTCATGGGAGAAAAATCATTCTTTTTTCTGAATCTTGGCAACAAAGAAACCTTCTGTATCATTGTCCTGAGGAAAGATGCGCAAACAATTCTTGACACGCGGATCAAATGTGCTGCCTTCAAACGACACGATGGGATCGCTTCGCCTGATCTCAAGTTTGATCGGAAGGGCTGTTGCGTCGGGTCGTGTCCGCAAAAGATAATCAACAACTCCCTCATCTTCTTCTGGCTCGAGCGTGCAAGTGCTGTATACCATAGTCCCGCCTGGCGCGAGCAAATCAAATGCTGTTGTGATCAGCTGCCGCTGCGTCCCTGCAAGGCGCTTGACCATATTCGGATTCCACATATTCACGGTCTTGAGGCTCTTTCTGATCGTCCCTGTCCCTGAACACGGGGCATCGACGAGAATGCGATCGAATTCCATATCCTTTAACATGCGGCCCTGCATGTTCGTGATGACGCAATTCGTTACACCGCAGCGCTGAATGTTTATTCCAAGCGCTGCAAGACGCGTGCTATCGCTGTCGTTTGCAAGAAGAATCCCGTGATTCTTCATGTATTGGGCCAGTTGTGTCGTCTTTGATCCTGGAGCTGCGCAGAGGTCGAGCACGCGATCCCCTGGCTGCGGATCAAGCACTATTGGCGGAATCATCGACGCTGCTTCCTGAATGTAGATGTATCCTAAAACATGTTCAGGAAGATTGCCTACATCACGCCGCTTCTCTTCGGACTTGTCTTGAATCCAGAATCCTTCATTGCACCACGGGATTGGCTCAAGTTTCCAGCGGTTCTCAAGCCTTGCGACGAGCTCATTTACCGGCATCTTGAGGGTATTCACACGGATTGATTTTCGAAGAAATGAAAGCGAGTATTTTCTAAACTCTTCAAAGTCACACATACGGCTATAGCGTTCGACGAACTTGTCCTTGAAGACCATGTCCTCAGTTTTCGGGATCGGCTGCAATACCTGTTGTAAGCTCATGTAACTTCATCGTCACCAAGAATCATACGGCAGCTTCGAGCTGTTTCATTCCCTGAATTCAATGTCGTCGATGATCCCGTCCGAGTCAAGATCTATGCCTTCAACAACCTTTGCCAGTATGCTTCTCTTGTACATGTTTCCCATAGTGATCTCTCCAAACTGCTTGAGGAACGCGATGATCGCTGCGCGGGTGCCACTGTAGCGCTTTCCTGCAACAACAAGCACACACTTATCAGAGTCAAAAGAATTTTTCACCTTCACAATGATGCCTGTGTCGTCACTTGGGTACACCTGCTTTGATATTGATGACACGATATTATTCTCCTCATTGAAGTTCACCGGCAGGTCCTTATTAAAGCGTTCGGTTATCTTGTTGACGACAGGCCCTCCGATCAGAATCAAATTGTTCTTCAAGTCCTCCTCGCGCGTCTCTGTATCAAGCTTCACATTGAATGTCGGCACATAGTTGAGAAATGTTCCAAGAAACAGCGCAAGATCCATTCCATAATATCCATCACGAGACCTTGCTTTGTCAGGTCCATGAGGATCCGGGCTGCCGACGATGATCGTCGCGTTGAGTTTGCCGTCGACGATAAAGGGCTCGAGAAATCGTTTGGTCTGTTCATTAAGGTGCGAGATCTTGTGCGTGTGCTCAAATTCTTTGAGACGGATTACAAATGACGGTTCAGCACATTTATAGTATCGCGCCGTAGCCCCTTGCTTGTTCTCTTCACGCTCAACGACCACAATTCCCGCCTTCTGCAGATTCCGGATGTGGTAATAGACCTTCTGCTCATGAACACGAAGCTCTTTTGCGATCTGCGCAGGATACTTTCCTTTGTCCACAATGCTTTTGAGGATCTTGCCCGCAAGCGTTGAGCTTAATGCTTTTACATAACCTATGCTTAGGTCTTTTGCAGGAAGTGACTTCAGCCCGCCTTTATGCTCATCAACAACAAACATGCTATTCGCCTCCGGAGATGACCATCCTATTTGACAGCCACCCAGCACTAAAAAATATCTTTTAGTATGATTAAAACTATTTTAGGAACACTTATATATAAAATTTTTCTTTGTAAAGCTACTCAAAACCTGTCGTCAAGGGATGACCTATATATTCCATGAGGTGTGTGAGATGAATAACATAACGGCGAAAACAGCAGCATTAGAACAATCAAACAGACAAAGGCTCTTTGGCACAGACGGAATCCGAGGAATAGCGGGAAAATATCCGCTCGATGACGATACTTTGCATGTGATCGTAGATACATTTGCAAAAATCCTGCGCGAGGAGAGTCCGGATGCTCCCCGCTACAAAAATAAGAATTACCTTGCCTGCAAAAGATTGAGTGTTGTTATTGGACGTGACACGCGATATACTGGCGAACACATCGAGGAACTACTCGTCAAGCGCTTTTTTGACAATGGAGTGTGGGTCCATTTAGCAGGAGTATTGCCTACACCCGCAATCGCTTTAGCTACTAGAGATTTCCGTGCGGATGCAGGGATCATGATTTCCGCATCGCATAACCCTCCAGAATATAACGGAATCAAGTTTTTTGGAGGCGATGGATTTAAGCTTTCTGACCGTCTGGAGAAACTGATCGAAGAATATATTCTTGAATCAAAGCAATCGACGGACCTCGTAGGCGAACACATACGGAATTCTTTTGTTTTCCCGCGTTACAGGACGCTGGACATACATTTGCCAGCATATCGTGCGCATATAGAAAACATCTTACTGTCGTTGAATCCTGGCTCGCGCCACATTTTTCAGTCTTCTAAATCATTTGAGCACTTTTCAGAATACCGGTTATTTTCGAACTATAATTTTGCGTACCATACGCCAAGTTCGCCGGGTGCGGGAGCCTTGAGCGGACTTACTATCGCATTCGATGCTGCGAATGGAGCCGCGTATCATGCGGGAAAGACTATTCTCGAAGGGCTGGGCGCTACAGTCTTTGCAGATGGCGTTAAACCAAATGGCTGCAATATCAACGCTGCCCGCGGTTCGACCTATCCTGAATCGCTTGTGGCGCTTGTACGCCGTACTGGTGCGGATGTGGGATTTGCCCTGGACGGCGACGCTGATCGCGTCGTCATGTGTGACGAGAAGGGGCAGCTTATTGATGGTGACCGAATTTTAGCGATCGCAGCTATCGAGCTCAAGAGGCAGGGGCGCCTTAATCACGACACCGTTGTCAGCACTGTGATGACAAATGCTGGTTTTGACGTCGCGATGCGCAAACACGGAATCAAAACAGTCAAATCAGCTGTTGGTGACAAGTATGTCATTGAATGTATGAGGTCTGGAGATTATGTCCTTGGCGGTGAGCAGTCAGGCCACATTATTTTCGGTGAGCACGCCACGACAGGAGACGGCCTGCTTGCTGCATTGCAGATACTTTCTCTAATGAAGCGCGAAATGGTTCCATTTTCCAAACTTGCTGACGTTATGGAAGTGTATCCGCAGGTTCTCATCAACATTCCCGTGAGCAGTAAACCTGACATTTATTCAATTGACGGCATACAAGCACTCGTTGAACGCGCGGAGCATGATCTTGGAACAAGCGGAAGGGTTTTGCTTCGCTACTCTGGCACAGAGAGCAAGGCGCGCGTCATGGTAGAGGCACCCACGGAAGATCTTGCGCGAAAGTATGCTCAAGATATTGCTGATGTTGTGAGAAAATCTATCGGCACGTGAAAGATTTGTAACCGATCGTCGTGAAAAGAATTATGCAAGAAAGCGTGAAAACAGGCGACTGAACAGGTGAATCTGATGTGCGGAATTGTCGGATACATTGGCCATCGGGACGCGTTTCCCATCATTGCGGACGCGTTGTCACGGATCGAATACCGCGGCTATGACTCGTT
>JACRKM010000092.1 GCA_016219765.1 Candidatus Woesearchaeota archaeon | reverse complement strand
TGCTATACACGCCAACCAGTAGTTATAGTTTATGAATTATGGAACAGTCTGAGCGATTAGTTTCAATCCAGAACTCCAGTAAATTACTAACATGAATAACCTCTCTAACGGCCTTCAAATTAGAAAGAATAGAAAGTAATTTATACTTAAATAACTCTTATATTAACATGGGCAATAATCATTCTTTGGAAGATGTATTGGAGGGCATATTGTTTTTACACTCTGAGACTGGAACAGAAGGAGGATATTGGGCTTTTCAAGATTCACGTTATATTCAAAGAAATGGCCCGCGAGGTTATTGTAAGAACTGTGGCTTTTACATGAAAAAACGAAGTGGAACTCTTGAAATACAACGTGTTACTGCTTTAGATGAAGAAGTTATGCAAGAATATGAGCGTACAGGAGAAATCAACGAAAAGCCAAACTGTGCTAATAATAACCATGAAGAAGTTATCGCCGACGCTTGGGATTATCAGGGATTACACATTCTTGAAAATGGCGACCATTTAACTATTTATCATCCCGACAATAATGAAGAAGTTTGGTCAGGAGTTATTAATCTTAAACAACATGACTTATTTTCTGAACACGCTTCAGGCTGGTGGATTCATGCTGATCAAAAAGGAATAGAAAGAGCTGTTTGGGCAGAATATTTTTTTAAAGAATATTCTGCTAAACTAATACCTTCAAATAAACACAAATATTAAATTTTCATTTTTCATCAAATCGGGAGATTATCCCTGCTTTAACAGGTAATGTAACTTCAGAAAAACGGTGATTAGGTTAATTACGAGTAACAGCATTCTTCAAGTCTTCTACTATATTTTATGACCTCCTCCCCCGCCCTAAAGGGCGGAGGTTTAAACCCTCAGTTCGCCGGGTGGCAGCGGCACAATTCCGGACAGAGCCTTGGGCGAGCAAACATTTATTAGACCAAGAATACATTTCTGTCGTATGCACAAAACTCAAATCGCCGGTGGAGTAGTCTGTAATGCACAAGGTCTATTCTGCATCGTGCATCAACAAGATACTTCGTGGTCATTTCCAAAAGGGCACGTCGAAGCTGGCGAAGAACACATCACTGCAGCAAAGCGTGAAATCTTTGAAGAGACTGGAATCAAAACACTTGTGTTGATGCGAGAATTGGGAAGTTATGAACGATACAAGATCAGCAAGGATGGACGAGGAGAAGACAACACAAAGCCGCGTCAGATTACGATGTACCTGTTCACGACAACACAGCAAAAGTTACAGCCACAAGAAACCAATACGTCGGAAGCGCGATGGGTTAAGAAAGAAGAAGTTGCAAATATGCTTACGCATCCGAAGGATAAGGAATTCTTTTTGCAGATTCTTCCCACACTTTAATGATTGTATTATTGGATGGACAACATTGACACATAATTGCCTGCTCGAATGCCAAAGACTATTTCTTTTTGCCAACCATTGGTTTCATTAGATGGCAGCAATGTCATACTCTGCACAAAGGTGAAACAATGGAACAAAGCCAACTTTACAGACCACAAACATACAAACCACAAACATACAAACGACAAAATAACGCAGAACTAATGCCCGGAGAAAAGGCCCATCAAACAAGAAACTCCGGGAGAACCAGTGAAAAATATGAATCTGCCCTGCACAGAGACGCGCTAAAGAGTGCGATGAGTGATATTGAACTGCTTGAGCTCATGGAGCAGCTCGGACTTGTCGAACTCGGAATTGGTTCACGACCCTATCAAGGAACGCAGACTCATCGAAGTCCCGCTCTTAGAAGTTACTTTGCGCCGCAGAACTCATACGGCATTCTGCCACAGCAAGGAACAAAGGGAGCACCAGAAGGCGCATTGAAACATGCGCGCCTTGAGAACTTACTTACAGGCACTCCAAAAGGGCAAGAGCTATACAAAAGCGATAGGGGAAGTTACACCGGTCTCAACATCCAATACCTGAACGGCGATGGAACTATGTACCAGTTCAGCGCTGTAGGACCCGCACAGAATAAACGACAGATGGTCAGTCAAGTTCTGTCGGGGCTCTACGCTGCGATGATGAGCGATGGTTACGACAGGAAGAAGGATGGTAGCGCAGAACATCACAGCGATGGGAATTCATAGTTGAACTTTCCCGCTGCATGATCTTTTTGCCTCACTCTATTGCTGTAGAGGCCACAATTGTTTAAATATGTCCCCACCACATTAGACCTTATATTACAATCACGTCACATAACCTAAAGAACCGAAACACGCCGCCTACTCAGAGGAATTATTCACAGAATATTCACAGAACAGAAACAGGGAGGAAAAAATATGTGCTCAAATTGTCACGCACCTTGGGAAACAGGTCCAGTCCATGGGTCATTTGATTATCTGGGAGGCAGCCACGGGGTTGACTTGGAATCAGGCATCGTGATCCCTTACAGCAACAATGTAAACCCAAATCAGGCGTACTCAAAACATATCAACTACTACTAGTTTGAAAGTTTCTTAAGAATTTCTTATATCAATCTTCTTGTGCCGATTCTTATTTCGACATTACTTTTTACTTTTCACAATAAAACTTACCGTGACCTTGTCATCTTCTTGGCAGAGAAGCGCATCAAGAGAAAAATTTTCAGAGTCCTTTGCAGAAAGCGGAGGCATGTCGATTGCGTGAACGTACTCGGTCACGTCCTCCCGCAGAGTGATCCAGACTTTACGCGGGTATCCTTGTCGCCGAACCTTTGCTAATGCTTCATCCTGGTTTTCAGCAATTGCATAGAGCGTAGTGCTCTGCAGACCACCATAAAACGCGTGCCCTGCAACGTATGAATATTCAACCTTCCAGACCTTGTAGTGAGAAGCCATGCCAACATTTTTGCATCTGCGTGATATAAATCTTGCGCCACGCCGCCCGCATTGTACGAAATGTTTTCTCACTCGTCTTGTCGATGAACAGCCTCAGGCGAAACCAGAACTAAACGCTAACACATCACTCGAACGGCGTCCCGCTCCACAATGTCCAATCCTCTGATGGAGAATAAGCACCAAACACGTATGAGGGTGGCGGGTTTCTTCCAAAATATGAACGCTCCATCGCTCCAAACGGCATCGGCGCACCGCGACCAACGCTATAAATGTTTGATCCAAAAGCCCTCCAAGTTCCAGTCATTATTTCCCGAATGTCTCCTGAAGCCTCTGAACTGATCGACTTAACCCCCTTTTCTTTGAGGTACTCCACTGCCTGAATTACTACATCTGCCATCGGGCCTTTTCCTGCTGTCAAGTGCACGTGAGACCTGCCGAATGTGTCTACCACGTGAATGTTGCCAACAACGTTGTGCTTTGCAAGATTCTCGACTTCTTCCATGTACCACTTGTGAAATCGTTTCAGCCTGGCTTCTTCGCTTTCCTTTGCTCCTGTGTGTGGATCAACATCATACTTGAAGTGCTTGTACCATTGGCCCAAGTGGCTTGTGTCAAGCGTCGCTTTGATGTGCGTTTCCGCTTCCTGCTTTGCCTGCTCCTTCGTCATTCCGGGAGCATAATCAGGGCTCTTAACCATCAATGGCTTGCCGTCATCACCAAGTTTTCCAGACGGGTCAGGAATATTCGGCGACGTGAGCCGTTCAATCATTTTTTGCCGGGCCGTCGTAATTAGCTCAAGCAATTCACGGGGGTGTGTACCCCAGCCCATCTCCGGCAACATATTTTCAGGAGTGATATAGATGTCTTTCTTTGGCCTTTTCTCGTCAGTGATCTTCATTGCGTAGGTACCAAGCTCTGCGAGGGAGTTCGCACTCTTCTTCACAGCATAATCCTCAAGGAACTGAATCTTTTGGATCATGTCCTGGATCATACGCGCGCGAGTCCTGCCCGCAGTCGACGTCTCACGCCCATACGAGAGCTCTCTTGTATTGTCGTTCAACAAGTCAGTCAAGTAGTCTGTTACTGATTTTTCTTCAGGAACAACTATATCAGGCGGAAGATGGTCTGCAAGTTGCCGGCGCAAACGCCATTTCTCTTCAGGAGGATAGTCTTTCTCGCGTTGTTTCCAGTAATCCAGCGCTTCCATTAGTCGCTTGCGGCGTTCCATTCCTTTGTAATAATACACTTCAAACTGCCGTGCCTGGCCCAACGCACTTGTGATCTCGGCCTGCTGCTGGCGCAAAAAAAAGTCCTTAAGAAGCTCACGCTCATCCTTTCCAGTATTCTCTTCCTGCTCTTTGAAAAGCTTGAATGACTGCTTCTCTGTCCTGATGTTTCCCTGCGCGTCGTACTTGAGGATTGGAACGTAGAAAAGCTTCGCATCAGACTCGTATTCTTTCTTGAGAGTCCCGTCATCATTGAACTTGTGCGAGTGAGCCGGATGCGACCTCCAAAACTCATCGACAACCGGCTTTCCTGCCTCATCTGTCAGCCACTTGGTGCGGCCCCTTTCATCCTTTTCAGGCACAGGCACCCAAACTTCCTGATCATCACGGATGTTAACTATCTGTCCTGTTTGAGGATTGATAAGACTGTGAATGCGCTCTTTTTCTTCGCCGGGAAACCCTTCAAAGTAACGCTTGTCTATGTGCCTGCTTTCACCGATTGCGCGCGGAAATTCAGCAGTATGCACAACGATCGATCCACCGTCGATTGCGTCTGCCGCAAAATCGATGTGGCGCTTCACTTCATCAATAATCTGATAACGCTGGTGTTCAGAGAATCCTTCACGGCTCATGCCTGACAAATTAGCAACAGTTGAATGATGCACGTGCACCGACGTGAGCTCTACCTCATTAATTTTTGCAAGATCCTTGATCTCCTGGCGCTCCTCATAGCCGTACTCATCAACGTCACCGCCGCTGCTGCCGCCCCCTGCAGGAATCGGCTGCAGTTCAAGCCGTGATGCGCCGCTGCGAAGCGCTGCTGCGATGCTTTGGCTGAATCTTCCTGCGTTCGGCCCGTCGATAACGGTCATGCCAATATCCTTAACGCCAACGACCGGCTTCTTTTTCCCTTCTGGAGTGACCTCTGGCGAATTCTGTTCGTTCACAAAATACGCGCGATCCATCGAATGCGCATAACCTGCATTGTCAATCGTGTTAAATATTGCCATTTTTTATTGCATTAATTTTTCATTGCATTGCTTTCTACCACGAAACTATTCCTCTGCTTTTCTTGAAATTCTTGTACGTCTGCCACATCACATTATTTGCAAGACCGGCAGCCGCACCTGCTTCGCGCTTCAATTCCCACTCAGTCTTCTCCGGCTTATACCTTCCTCCGATGCCCGGCGCGATCGACGTGAAGATCTCCTTAAAGCCACTAAACACTGCAACAAACGGTTCGAGCGCCCCAGGCGGTTTTTCCTTTGCTTTCTTTTCTGCAATACGTTTTTCCTCTTCCTCTTTTTTGATGTCTTCAGGAAGTTTCTCTCCGGCTTCGCGCAGATATTTTTTCAGCTCATCACCCAAAGCTTCGATTGCCGCCTTGACACCTTCATCGACACTGCCAAGCAATTCCATATTTTCCTCTTCACGCATGCGCTTATAATTATCAAAGTCCGCGTTCGTCCAAGCGTAGCTTCGAAGCGTTAGCTCAGTGCGGCCTACGTGAATCGGCCCCTTATGCTGGTATCCTTCAGCATGAAATTCCATCGTCGGCCTTGTCCGATAATACCAGTCCGCGACGACAACCGCCCAATAATCACTTTTGGAACCATCGCTTTTGAACATCTGCTTTCGTGCAACGACCTCAATCTCAAGCACAGATCCCTCAAATGCCCCAATCAGGTCCTCGCTTGCAGAGCGCTCCATATTCATCGACAACCGCCGGACATTTCGCAAATAGGGCTTTACCCACGATAAGTACATCA
>JACRKM010000089.1 GCA_016219765.1 Candidatus Woesearchaeota archaeon | reverse complement strand
CTAGAATCCCGACAAGGTCTTGCTTGCGGCGCACATGGATGAGATAGGCCTGATGGTGCGCGAGATTCGGGAAGACGGGAAGATAAAATTCTCGACGATTGGCGGGATAGATGCCATGTCCCTCGTCGGTCAAAGCGTTCGTGTCATGCTGCCTAACAACAACTTTGCGTGCTGGGGTGTCGTGTCATTTCTTGAATTGCAGGAAGGCCTCGAGATCACAAAACTAGTGAACATACCCGACTTGTACGTCGATACCGGTCTTGACCGCAAAGGTTTGAAGAAACTCGGTGTTGACGTCGGTTGTTACTTGGTTGCAAAACATACCTTCCGCACGCTTGGAAATAAAGAAATTATTTCTGGCAAGGCTCTTGATGACCGCTTGGGCTGTTACATTCTCATTCAGCTTATTAAACGGCTTAAACAGACACCGCTGAATATCTATTTCGTGTTTACCGTTCAAGAAGAGATTGGGCTATATGGGGCGCAGGTGTCGACATATAAAATTGAGCCGGATTGGGGGATTGCAGTCGATACGACAAATACTGAAGATGCTGATGAGTTTGATAAGTTAACCATGATGGGGCATGGCCCTGTTGTTTCGATGAAAGACGCGGACATCATCACCAATCGTTGTCTCGATGACTGGATGCAGAAGATAGCGCAGAATAATAAAATCAACCTGCAGTTCAAGGTAGAAGAGGAAGGCACAACCGACGCTACCAAGATCATGATTTCTCGGGGCGGAATTCCTTCAACAGTGATTGCGATGCCCGTTCGCAACATTCATTCGACGATCGGCATTGCACATATGCAGGATATTCGCGATGCAATTAAGATCCTTGAGGATTTGCTGAAGAAGCCGCCTCGTGTATGCATCGTTTAAATTATTCCTGTCCTCTTTATATATTTCATCTCGCGCTAACACGCTTTCCGTTGACATACCGGCGCATCGACATACCAAAGTAGTGCTGCCGCCGCAAGATTGTAACCAACAATGACCCTCGCCCAAGCGATCCGCTGTGTAAGGTGTAAAAAAACTTTTTCACCACAGTCAATCATCTTCGAGTGCGATGCGTGCAAAGGTCCGCTCGATGTCGTGTACGATTATGCAAAGATTCGACGCAACATCATTACCGACGACTTCAAGCGCGCGTATGTTTCTCATTGGAAGTACTGGCCATTCTATCCTGTGGCGGATCTGCAGTCGATCGTGACATTGCACGAAGGCGGGACTCCGTTGATTCCGTCGAACAGTGTGCGTGGCTATCTTTTCAAGAACGAAGGCGTCAACCCCACAGGCTCATTTAAGGATCGCGGTACAACGGTGGAAGTGACGAAAGCAAAAGAACTCGGCGTCACGCAGGTCGCGTGCGCGAGTACGGGAAACATGGGCGCGTCAGTTGCTGCATACTGCGCCCGCGCCAGAATTAAATCGACAATTTTTCTTCCGACATTTGCCTCAAAGATAAAAAGACAGCAGATCAGCGCGTTTGATTCGCAAATTGTTCCGGTGAGGGGGACATATGAAGACGCTGTTGCAAAAACGAAAAAACTGCGTGAACAAAAGCACGTATATCTGATGGGTGATTACGCGTACCGTGGTGAAGGCGAAAAGAGTGTTGGTTTTGAAATCATCGATCAGCTCAATTGGAATATTCCCGATTATGTTGTGATGCCTGTTGGTAACGCAACTTTGTTTTCAGCAGTCTACAAGGCGCTCTACGAACTTCATGAAGTTAGTCTGATAAAAAGGATTCCTCGTCTCGTCGGGGTGGAGGCCAAAGGCTGCAATCCATTGGTCGTTGCATACCACGAAGGCGCTACTGACATAGAACCGGTCAAGCATCCGAGGACAATTGCATCAGCAATCAATTGCGGCAATCCAGTTGACGCAGTGAAAGCGTTGTACGCATTGCGGCATTCACACGGGATAATGTGCGACGTTACCGATAAAGAGATGCTTGCAGCCAAAAAAGAATTAACAAAGGAAGGATTGTGGGTTGAGCCGAGCGCAGCAGCGTCGTATGCGGGTGCAAAGAAGCTCGGTCTGAGCGGCGATGTCGTGTGCGTGCTGACAGGACATGGCCTCAAAGACCCAACAATGTGATTCATGTTCACAGCGCTTTATTCGCTTCTATTTTGACTTTTTGTTGAACAAGAAAATCTGTATTTGTTTAACTGTAATTAGCATCACGAATAACACGACCAGCACATTTTCTGCTACCGGTACAAATTTATTGACTTGTCGTTGTTGCAAGTATTATTACAACTGAATCAACCCTTGGACTCGCGACATCCCTGAAGGGCACCCTGTCGCTCGTCGACGCGAGGCCGGTTTCCTCAAAATGTTTTTGTCTTGTATATTCGGAAGGTGACTGAAGCGCAGCGAAAGTCGCCTGATACTGCCAGCGTGGATCTACGCTGCAAGGGGCCGAGCGTCGCAGAGATTACTAATCATCATCAAATTTTACACTATAAATCAAGAGTTTAGCGCGGTGCTGGTCGTGAAAAGTGTAAATGAACAGAAAACAGCTAAACAAATACGTAAAATTTATAATACTGCCTTCAACCCCGTCTCGCAACAAGGCAGGGAAATCGAAGCGGTGGTGATGAAGATGTCAGATGCAAGAAATGCGGGTATGGGAGTCTACCGAGAGCGCGCCAAAATGCACGCCGCTATGAGCGATCTGGAATCGCGGATCGATCATCCTCTCTTGAAGAGTAGAATCGAGCATGAAGCTATCTACGAATTTGACGACGCGCTCGTTGTCTATCGGGCCGCTGCATTCAACATTTTCTTTGAAGGATTCTCGGTGCGCGGCAATGCAGAGCTCAAACGCATCGAAAGGACGAAAGAAATTAAGAAGAAGTTTGTCAGCTGGTTTCCTCCAAAGCGGGCCGATGTCGGCGTTCTCATCAGTAAAGAAGTCTGGAAAATCGAAGCGCAGCCGGACCACCCGGGCTGTGCGTATTTCATTAGCGATGGAAAATCGACGAACCAGCGCAATTATGGGTACCGACATAAGCTTGTTAACGAAGCGGTGAAGAAAGGCATCATTCTGTCTGACAAATTGTTGGATGCAGTCTTCGACCCGATCGATGCACAACTGATGGATTTCTACAGAAAAATCAAAGTTCCAGGGATGTAAGTAAAGATAGCATACCCGCACACCAGCATCGCTTTCAGCATTGTTATGATTGCAAAAATGACTGCAAGACACCACAGAGAGAAAGAAAAATGAAAACAATCCAACGATTTGAAAAGGGAGAAAAGAGCGTTAGATACGCGATGAATGGGGTGCGCATCGGGTTGGCTGGACTGCTTGGATTGTCCGGGTTTAGCGCATACAGAGCATATCAGGAAATGAAAGCGTTCCAGCGAGTTGAAATTATCGCAGACCTCAATAATGATGGGATAACAACACTCGATGAATGGCGCAAAGTCTATGATGAATTAGGTGTAACGTTTGATGAGGCACGCCCGCAAAAGCTCGCGAGATCCCAACTAGAACAGTATCTTTCGCATCATGAAAGAAGCAGGTGAATAGTCACGATTTTCACGAGACAAAATGGCATCGCTAAGCACAAGCAAGCAGGAGGAGAATACAATGAGAGAGAACAGAGAGAGGGCATGAGGATAATTTTATTTGCAACAGCAGCAGCTACATTGACGTTGGGAGCAATCGGATATAGTTGGAACATACTACGTCGTCATGATAACTTGCTTGCAAAAGCAGCCGTCCTGGCAGACACAAACAAGGATGGATACACGTCCCTAGAAGAGTGGAGGCGCGTGTATCAGGAGTTGGGAGTGCATTACAATGCCGCACACCCACAAGAACTTTCCAATTCGCAGTTGGAACAGTTTATACAGAATCATCAGAAATAAGTTCATCAGAAAAACTTCTGTCATGCACAAAAATGTCGCTAAACATTTTTGTGTGGGGTTTGAAACCCCGCCCTTTAGGGCGACATTTTTGGCATCCTAAAAATCTGTCTATGCAGGCGTCCGTTCAAACTCCGCACTTTAGTGCGGAGTAAGACGCCTGCGACCGATTTTTATGATAACAATTGAATAGAACAGATATCTTCGTGATAGAGCGGGTGCGCGGGTGCTTTCTTTCCTTGCTTCTTCCATCGTTCGAGAAGTGCAAGTTCGTACCGGCGCGCCTTCACTGCAGCTCCAAGATCGCCTTCTTCTGTGAGCAGCGCAGTGTGGATCGTGAGCATGCCATATCGGTTGCCGAACACTATATCAGTGAAAATACGATCTCCGATCATGACAAGTTGCGAAGGTTTGCAGTCAAAATAGTCTAACGCTGCTTCGATGCCTCCGGGTTTTTTTCTGTCGTGGCGAAGCACCGTGATGCAAAGATCATCTTCTATCTTTTTTGCATCCTCGTGATCCCAGTCATCTTTTGTTCCTGCAGAATTTGACATGATGACGATACGTTTTCCATACGTGTCCTGAAACGCCGCGAACGCATCGGCGATGGTTGCGTAAATCTCATTCACGTACGGAGCGGTGATCGTGTTATCCTTGTCAAAGATAACACCCCGAAATCCATGGCCCTGAAGTTTCTGCGGACTCACCGAGCGGATATCAGCTACGCAGAAGTGCGGTATTGCGAGTTCTGAACGCAAGAACCTGACGTACGGAAAGTACAGAAGTGCCTGTGGATTCCACCATTGCGCCATGAATCGATTGTGCAAGCCCTTGTGATATAAATGCATCGCGGCTGCGCATGGGAAGAAAAGTACATAAAAAATACATCAAACTAGCGCTAAATGGACAAAATTGAGTGTGTTTTCAAAAAAAGAACCGCGTAACATTTATATACACCTCGGTTGGGGTTATAACACGTTAGCTATATATTATGATAATATTGGTGTGGTTCATTTTTAGTATAGTTCATTTATAATATTATCGAACGACTTTCTCTAAAGAAGTCGGTGGACAGAAATGACAAATAAGACCCATCCAGATCTATTAAAGCGACGTACAACCATTCCCGGATTTCCGGTCAAAAAGTCTCTAGACGACCTTATCAAAGGAATCGTGAATGATCCCGAATCTCACATTAATAGAGAGGGGGCCATTTTGGCGCTTCAGTCGAGCTACCGCTCTGCAAAAGAGGATCCTGGCTTTGGCATTCAGAACCTCCTAGAGGTGATCGGGAACAATCTCCAGCTTTCGTTTTGTGGAGTGTACCTTACAGAGCGCCTCAACGTACATGTGGAACGCGATCCGCAGTCAGGTGAGATGCTGTATGAAAAGTCGGTTGATTTCGATGAATATGTCCGCAAGAATCAAGAGCCATTGATGCTACACCTGGAAGGGCATTCGCGGTTTGTAGTTCCTATTGTCTTCCATGAGAGCTGCTTCGGGTATGCTGTATTTGATAAGTCTCTTGCTGCTGCGCAACAGGAACTCGCATTTAGTGAAAGCGATCTTGCAACGATCGTCATGAGCGTCAATCTCTTTGGAACACACATCAACCAGATGCTGAAGTTTCACGAGTTGTACGAAGAGAATCAGAAGCTGCAGGATAGAATTAGCCTTGTGCAGAAGCACGCGACACTCGATGGTATGACCGGTGTCCTGCGGCGCGACGCGTTCGATGTAAAGTACTCAGAGCTTGCCGAGAGCGCGCGTAAGTCAGGAAAGCCTATTTCTGTTATAATGATCGACGTTGACAATTTCAAGAAGTATAATGACACCTATGGGCACCCCGCAGGAGACCGGATCCTTTCAGCCGTTACAGAAATTATGCGCAAAAGTGTGCGCGGCGCTGATGTTTTCGCCAGATACGGTGGCGAGGACTTTGTTGTTGTGCTTCCAGACACTCCTCTAACACGCGCATATGATGTCGCGCGGCGTATGAATCATGCTGTAAGAAATATGACCTTCCAAAATGATCTTCCGAAAGAGTCAGCAATAAAACAGTACGCTGGTGAACGTGACAGCACAAGCGTCACGATCAGCCTCGGCGTCGCTTCAAGCGAAGACTTGCCAAAAAACTGCAAGGAGTCTAGCGCAGAAAAATTTTCTGCAGCGCTCGTACAAGCCGCCGACGGAAACCTCTATATAGCAAAGGTATTACGGGACAGTGTATACGCCGGCAACTTCCTTGGCCAACCCAATGCCAATGACCGCCACGGTCTACCGGATGTGTCACAGCTATATCCTGCGCTGAAGAGACATCTTCGAAGATGCCAGGAGAGTGACGAGAACCTTGCTGTGCTGATGTACTATGCAGTCAGATTTCGCGATGTGACACGCACCGAAGGCCAGCAGAAGGCATGGAGGTTATTCAAGGATTCGACGAACAGGCTTCGTTCTGAGCTAGTAGAAGCGCAGCACATGGTGCGTGTATGCGATAGTGAACGCGTCATCGCGGTGGTTGCCAATAAGCAGCACGTGAGTGCGTTTGAGGAATCGCTCTATCATCTGGGCCAGCGTTCATTGCAGGCATTGCACAAGTTCCAGCTTGAGAGGGTGCCTGCGAAACCGATTGATTTCGCGCTCGGTGTTGTGACGTATCATCAGGAATTTGTGACAGCGGAGCAGAAGGAAAAACTGTATAAAACTCCGGCGCTGCTTGTCAATTATGCACAGCACGTTGTTAGAGAAGCGGAAAAGATTTCTCCTCACTTTGCACTGCAGCGATACGGGCTTTAGATTCATCTCCAGATTTCTCTTAATGCGGTCAACAAACGAGAAAAACACTTCCATATTATGGGAAAATCCGTTATTTTTTTGCTGTGCTCCAGAGAGAATTGAAAAATTGCTTAAAACTCGTCGCTATTTGATCATTTTTGATTAAAAATACTGTTGGTTTTTCTTCCCAGATGGTTAGGAGAACATAATCTTTGTAAATGTTCATAGCAGTTGGACTAAAAAATCCTCCAGATATATACTTAACTTGGGTGTATGGCTCTTTTTCCCTATCTTTGCCAATAGTATTTTTTGATTCTTTAGGAAGGATAATCTTTAATTTGACTTTTTTCTTGTATCTCTTAAGATCAATATTCTTCAAAAAGATTCTCAATGATTTAAAAGCATAATTTTGTGGACTAAATCCTATGACTAAAATTTCATCTTTATAAGTACAAACATCTATTTGATTTTGAAAAGCAATCTTAAAGCCATTAAACCCCTCAAAAATTGTTGAATAGGTTTCTTTTTCTTCTTTTTTTATTATTGATTTTAGATCTGGAAGAATGTTTTCTAATTGTTTTTTATTTTCTTCAACATTTTTGAGAATAGCGTCGGGATTTTCTGCTTGATAGTATTTTGTATTGTTTTTTGTAACGAATGTAACTAATCCCCTATTGATTAAAGCATTGAGAGAAGTATAAACTCTTGAACTTGCTATTCCTGTTTTTTTGATTAAAGGACCAGTTGAGGTTTCACCTAATTTAAGCAATTCAAGATAGAGTTTAATCTCATTTTCTGATAATCCGATTTCTTTAAGGATTTTTGTGTCCATGGTGCTTTCAAATCAGTGCTTATATTTAATATTTTCTATCACTCTCCCGTTTGGGAGAAATTAATATTAAATACTTGTTGAGTACATTAAGAAGTAAAATGAATCTCGTACAAAGAATCAAGGAAATGTTTACCAAAACCCCAGCAAGATTTCATCCACCCAAACCTAGGAGTGCCAGTTTGAGACAGAGAATTGAAGAACTTCAGCATGTTGTGGGAGAAGGAACAGAAGTTCTTCGTTTCATTCACGGTATTGCTAATTTTTCTGATGATTTGTATAGTGATATGAATTTGCCACGAGGAACTGCTATTTATGTTGTAGACGATGAAACAACCTATTCACTAGATTGTGGAAGAATAGTGAGAAAAATGTTAGAACAAAGAGAACAAGATGAAATTTACGACTCTAAAGGGCGATGGATACCTCCAGAAAGGTATAGGTTTTGTATTAGGCCATACTGGGGAGAGAAACATGGAGAATGTGCTAATTCGTGGAATAATGAATATCCGACATGGTACGATCAGAGATTTGTTAATGCTTTCAAAGAACATATTGCTCAAGGAACATTAGTAGATGTTTGCGTAGATGCAGTTTTAGGTTCATATTTTGTTGGTGATTCTATTGATAGTTCTTCATTAGAATTAGTTTTATGTGGAGGATTGTTTTCTGATAGATTAATTGTTCATAAGAAAGGAACAGCAAAAGCAGCATTATTTAGGAGAGGGATGTTTGACCCGGGTGCTT
>JACRKM010000088.1 GCA_016219765.1 Candidatus Woesearchaeota archaeon | reverse complement strand
TTGAGAAAGAGGAAGGAGAGTATTGCAACCCAAATGAAACTCAATGAGACAACTGGATAAAGCACAGACATCTCGCCATATTTGAATGCAACGATGAGTCCCAAAGCACCAAAGCCGTAGAAGGCAAGCCCTCCTAACAGTTGGAAATTTGTTAACACCCCGAGGACACTCGGTGCAAACCGATTCATCCCAAACTTAAAGAACAATTGTCCAAGCGATGTCAGGATTGTGCACCCCGCAACCAGGAAAATCGACCACAACGGAGTTCTCATCACATCAGCTCTCTAAGGTACATTTGCTTGTTTTGTTTGATTTAGTTTTGTTTAATTCGTATTACTTATTGAAGCATCACTTATTCAATAGAATCTCAACAACCGCGGCATATGCCGGTCGCGTTACGAACACACCCACTGAAACACCGATGATCGTCGTAAGCGCAAAACCTTTCAATAGGCCGGCTCCAGCGAACAAGAGGGGAATCATTGACACTACGGCAGTCAAATATGCCGCCATGATTATGAAGAACGCGCGTTTGAAACGATCGCGCCAGTTGAGATTCTCACGCCTTCCGGCGCGCAGAGTCTCATCCGTAATAACGATCTGGTCGTCGACACCAGTACCTACCGCAACAATGATTCCGGCGATCGCTGCCAGATCAAGATTCCAGCCGATTAGCGCAGCGACTCCAAGCAGAATAACAATCTCTGCTATCATCGTTACTGCAATTGGAGCAGTAATCTTCCATTCACGATATTTCACGAAAATCACGAGTACAACGGCAAGTGTTGCAAGCAGTGTCATCAAAAGCGTGCTGCGCACAAACTCATCACCGAGCGTCGGACTGATGGCATCCGTTTTTACAATATGCAATTTCACCGGCAAGCTTCCTGTCGCAAGGACTGTCTGCAGATTCTTCATATTGTCAAGTGCGCTCTGCATCGCATTTGCCTGCGTAGATCCTGAGCCACTGCCACTGATCTGGATATCGGTCGCGGCCTGGCCTTTTAAGCTTGCACCAATGTTGAGAGAATCTACCAGCGTATCATCAAGATACAGGTACAGCTTTTCACTCAAATAGCCTTCACCCTGTTCGCTGATGACTGCAAGATTTCTTGTAGCATCCGCTTGACGCTGCGCTGCCTGAGGACTCGTGGAAATTGTAAAGAAAAATGAACATACCCACTGATTTATGTCCAGCTGGCGGCATCCCCTGCCCGGATTGATGCCTGAACAATCAGCGCTGCGACACACATACGTGATGTCACTGCCGCCATGAAAGATGGTCGTGTTTCCGACATTCGCTTCAAACTTTCCCTGGCTTGCAAGCAGCGTCCTGATCTCTTCTTCTGTTGCGCCCGCAATCTCAACAAGAATGAACTGGCTTCCTGAAAGATCGGTTGCGGATTTTACCGCAACATCGCTGATGCCATACACGTTAAGGCGCTGCTCAAGGCTCGCGATGACCGTTTCCAGTACCTCTTGCGAAACCTTCTCATCCGGCTGCAGTAAAACACGCGTGCCTCCCTGCAATTCAAGACCTTTGCGCAAGTTCGTCTTCGGAGCAGCATAGACGCTCAAACCAAGATCAACCGGTTCATCCTTGTGCAATACTGTCTTGGTCTTTGGCACTTCAACAGCGTATGTCTCATTCTTTGTCGTGTTTGTTTTCGTATCAAACACTTCTTTTGTGCGATTCTCGACAGTTGTCTCATTGAGCACCACTTTCTCTGCCCGGTATTGAGGAACGACACGATACAACTTCTTGTTGGTCTTCAGCTGTACTGAGATGTTAGGAGCAAGGGAGCCAGCAACACGATAATAATCATCAACAGAATGGATGGCTTCCTGATTGATTGCTATAATGCGCTCTCGCGAAATCGGCGTAGCAGTCGGCTTTGGCGCAACGACTCCAGCAATATACGCCGGCCCCTCTTTTGCAATCGACCTGATCGCCACACCGTCATTCCAAGGAGCCGGGTGGATCGCAACGATGGCGAGCAGTACAAAAGCGAGCATCACGATCACGCGCCCGCTTTTGAAAAGCTTTTTGAGTGTTTCCATGAATAAAACCCGATAAATCATAAATGATGTTTAATAATGTTTAAATCATAAACAATGTTAATCCTATTAGTGAACTGTACCCGCTGCCTGTTTTTTATGTTTTGACTCCACATACCAGCGCAACAGGCAAGCATTCTGCAGCCAGGTGAATATGATGTCTGCAACAAGACCAAAAAATAAAATCAGCATGATCTGCTTAAGAGTCTCGGAAGGTGTTGTCAGATAGGCGATGCCTGTTGCTGCCATCGCAGCAAGCGTCATAACAATGCCGGTGCTGAACGCATCAATAATCTTGCCAAACAATGGACCTTCACGCTTGAGCACACGAGTGGTCAAGAGGATGTCTGTGTCTACCGAATAACCGACAAGCATCAAGAATGTAGCGACTCCGGCAGTCGACAACTTAACATTAAGCACGATCACCATAGCCCACGCAAAGACAATATCTGAAAAAGCTGCGAGCACCACATAGGATGAAGGGATCGGCGTCCTGAAATAAGCAAACACGACTACTGCCATGAATGCAAATGCCAGCAGGACCGCATAAATCGCCTCCTTAAAGAAGGACTCTCCAAGAGCCGGGCCAATCGTTTCAACAGTTACTATCTTGACCGCGAGTTCACGCCTGAGCGTTGCGGAAATCAATTGCACTTGTTTTTGGTCAGTTGCAGTTGTCTCCACAATAATTCCCAATTGCTTTCCCGCTTTTGAAAGTGCACGCACATTAATATCATCATTTGGAAATTG
Organism: Candidatus Woesearchaeota archaeon; assembly: GCA_016219765.1. Taxonomy (GTDB): domain Archaea; phylum Nanobdellota; class Nanobdellia; order Woesearchaeales; family UBA11576; genus JACQX01. Next base: position 8,670 of record JACRKM010000088.1, on the reverse strand, counting down.
CCCGCGAAGCAATAGTTTAATGGCAGCAACATCAACTGTCTCAGTTTTCTGAATTGTGAGCGTCGAACCGCCTGAGAGCGATATTCCTTTCTCAATGAAATTTCCCGTGGTCGTCCAGTGGTACCCGATGATCCCAAAGGAGACAAGCAGCAGCAATGTAGGAATTAAAAGAAGTTGTTTGTAATTTTTGTCGTAGATATGAAGGATCTTCCCAAAAAAGCCCTTTGGCGGAACGTAATGTGCACTGTGCCCCTCAACTTTTTCTTCCGCTGGCGCATATTCACTATGTTCTTTCTTTTCAGGATGGGCTTCCTGCATTTCCTCGTGCTTGGTTCCAAACCTGCGTAAAAGACGCCGTTCCCTTCGACTGAGCGAACCCATGGTGCAGCAAGAAAAACCGCCATTAATAAATGTTTCTTTCGCTATTCGCGTTTCTTTTCTCTAAAAAATCGTAACAATCAGGCTATTTCGCAAGTGCAGCATTAACGAGGCCTAAAAATAAAGGAGCCGGTTTGAGAAGGCTCGATTTCAATTCCGGATGCGCCTGCGTCGCGATGAAAAATGGATGATCTGCAAGTTCAATAAACTCAGCTAAACGTCTATCTTCGCTCATTCCTGAAAACCTGAGCCCGGCATTGCTGAGACGCATATGATAAGAAGGATTTACTTCATAGCGGTGCCGGTGACGCTCCCATACTTCATCACTCGCATAGAGCCGGCTTGCCAGCGATCCTTGCGCAAGCACCGCTTTGTACGCTCCAAGACGCATGGTGCCGCCTTTCTTATCAACATTCTTTTGCTCAGGCAGGATATCAACCACCGGATGCTCCGTCGTTGGATTCATTTCTGTCGAGTGTGCGCCGGCAAGATTGCACACATTGCGCGCGTACTCCACAACAGCGAGCTGCAGGCCAAGACAGATACCCATGAACGGAATGTTCTTTTCCCGCACGTATCTGATGACCTCGATTTTGCCCTCAACGCCCCGCGGACCAAAACCACCCGGAATGATGACTGCATCTACATCTTTGAGACGCTCCTCCAACGAATGCTGCTTGTTCTCAATCTTTGCTGTATCGACCCAGTCTATTTTGATTTTTGCTTTTGTGTGCGCACTGCAATGCAAGAGCGCCTCTTTGATGCTCGCATACGAATCCTCAAGCTTGGTGTATTTCCCGCAGATCGCAACCGTCACCAGCTGCTTCAAATCGTCCAGATTATCTATCAGCGACTTCCACTTCGCGGTATCTGGCTTGACCTCGATGCCAAGCTTGTTTGCAATCACCTTTAGCATCCCTTCGGATTCGAACAGAAGCGGCATAGAATACACGTGAGGAACATCAAGACCCGTGAAGACAGCGGTTTCGTCCACGTCGCAAAATGACGCGATCTTCTCCTTGATTTTTTGATCAAGAATTTTTGTACATCGGCCGATCACGATATCTGGCTGGATTCCACGCTGCCGGAGCATATCAACGCTCTGCTGCGTCGGCTTTGACTTCTGCTCATTCACACCGTACGGGATCGGTACGTATGTCAGGTGCACGTACAGGATGTTATTTGGTCCTACCTGCTTTTTCAGCTGACGCGCAGCCTCGATATACAACTGATTTTCAATATCGCCAACGGTTCCGCCGATCTCTATGAGGAGCACATCAGCAGCTTCCTGCTTGGCCGTCTCAAAGAACACTTCCTTGATGTAGTTTGTGCCATGCGGAATCATCTGTACTGTCTTTCCCAGGTAATCCCCGCGACGTTCTTTTTCATTGACGCCAGTGAATACCTTTCCCATTGTTAAGTTCCACTCACGCTTGCATGTAGTGCCGAGAAAACGTTCATAGTGGCCGAAGTCCATATCCACTTCGCCCCCATCGTCGAGAACAAACACTTCACCGTGCTCAATTGGGTTCATCGTGCCGGGATCAGTGTTCAAGTAGCCGTCCAGCTTCATCGGCACCACTTTAAGACTCGAAGAAAGAAGATTTCCGATGCTTGCTGCAGCAACGCCTTTGCCAAGACCAGACATTACTCCGCCAGTCACCACGATAAATTTTGTGTTTTTCGGCATATGGGTATACGTGCACCAAGCGAGTTCTATTTAAGCTTTGTTGTAGTAGTAAATTAATTCAATTCTTACAAGTATACTGTGAGAAGAGACGTTAAAAAAGTGAAAGAAAAGAAAAAACATTCAGATCAGAAGATTCAGTTATCTTTTCTTCTTCTTGGCTTTCTTTTTTGCTGCCTTTTTCTTTTTAGCGGCCATGTGAGCACCTCCATTCTTTTAGGAATGTAATTAAAAATCTTATAAACAGTCGAAGTATTTATACTTTTTTGTTTTTCGCGACACTCGCGCACTTTTTTTTGCGATTTCGATCATCCGCAGTAGCGATTTCTCTACGCAATTCTCCCACGAGAAATTCTCAATAGTTGTTTGTAGTTCACTTTATTTGGCACAGTTTTAATCAGTTTTAGAAAAATGCGCGCCAGAAACCTTCGTACACCTTCCAACCATCGAAGATTGGAAGAGGGAGCATGTTGAATATGAAGAGAAACCCATTAATTCGCTTTGTCAGATACAGAATCGGGGCGAACCGCCGATGTCGACGGATAAATGATTGGTTTCTGAGCAAGAGCCATGATGCACTAAACAATAGCAAGTTCGTGCCAGGACCCGCAAAGGCTATGAGCGCGTTCTGGAGCGGAACAGCTGCTCCCGAAATCGAGACATACCCCGGCACAAAGAAAATAAACGGCACGCCAACCAATTTAAGGGCTATTCCGATGCCAAGCCAGAAGTATGCAGCATGAAAAGTCGCCTGCAAACCATATGCGAGCGCGACAAGCTTGTGCATGAGTTCATGGAAAATGATGGCTGGAGCAGTTACTAAAATAGCAAACCAGAGGTCAGACTGGAAAAAACCGGGTTTAACGCCGCCGGGTCTATAGCGTGCAAGAGGATCGTATGAGGACGTTCTCGGTGCCGAATGAACACGAAAAACATCCTGGAAAATGAAGCCGACACCGAGACTCATAATAATAACGTCAATGAGTTCTTGAACCGAGAACATGGCTTTTTCTGTTATATTGCTGTATTTAAGCTTTGTTGCTTCTGATGAAGACTTTGACGAAGGCAATAAATTTGAAATTAGCAATCATTATATACGGAACGTCTGTTCTTTGGCTTTAGAGAATGTTGGAGGGATATCATGGCAGATCTCGTTGCAGTGTTGTCAGTCGGAAAAGGAACCTGGGGCCACGTCGGCAGACTTATCGCTGATGGAACGTGGGACAATATTTTTCTTATCACAAATGAATTCGGACGCGAAAAATTCACTGCCGAAAAGCAAGTAACCATGATGGTTGTCGATTCACGCGGGCCCATGGAAGACCTAATCAATTCCATTCAAGAGCATCTCAAAGGCAAACTTGGAAAGGATGTCGCGATTAATCTCATTTCTGGCGATGGAAAAGAACACATGGCGCTCCTTGCTGCGCTAAATAGAATGGGAGTCACGTTCAGTCTTGCAGCATTGACAAAGGAAGGACTCAAAACGCTCTGATGCTGTAATGGTGGATGCGCCAACAGGCAATCCTGCTGCGGCATTGTTATAATTTCTGGCCGCGTTTTCCAACAGCACGCGCTCGTTGCTTCTTTTACTTCTTTGAGGTAATGATTCGTATTTTTTGATCATGCGGTGCGCAATTTCCAACAGTAAATACATTAATAGTAATTTTCGTATGTGCTTGGCAGAGAATCGATCTTTACAAAATCTGCCCCCAGCTATTTAATAAAAGGAACTTAACTCCCGCACCCTGCTTCATGCACTGGCGTAGTCGTCTCTTCCATTGTGTGCATCATCATTCCAGTACACTCCGAAGGGGCGTTCGTGAACTGGCTGCAGAGGCCTTGTAAAAATCCAGCACTTGACCTCTCTCCCCCGTATGGTTCTGCGTCGATGAATACTTGCGGTGAGCCACTGACGCCAAGCATTCCATTGAGTGCCTTCTCGCTTTCCATGATCTCTTTCCCTTCGTTCATTTCGCACGTCTTGATTGTTGCAGTGTCGACTCCGAGAGTCTGTGCCACATCCTGCCAACAGGTATCCGCGTTATCAGGTCCGCATTTGGTGTTCATGGTGATAGCGAAATCAAACCACTTACTGACTCCATAGTATTTGTTGACGCAAAGCTCGCGTACATCTTGATGTAGTTCCTGCACACCGTGCATAGAACAGTATTTTCCTTTGTCAGAGCAGAATACGTCACTGCCTCCTCTGTAGTTCTCATAGATAACGTAATGAGGATTGAAGATTGCTTTGTCTTTCAGCGAGTCGTATACGCTCTTGAGAGCTTCTTCTGCCTGGTTACCGTATGGGCAGTAGCTCATGACAAAAAAGTCGACTTGTGGCTTGTTGTCATCAAGAACCACACCGAGCTGGTCAAGCGTCTTTTGTTTCGCTGCTCTGATCGATGCCTCATGATCAGCCCTCGCTTTCTCTTCGATGTAATATGATGCGCCGCTTGCAGCGTCGCGCAGTTTGAAGACATTGCCTCTCTTTTCGAAAGCGGCTTTCAGGTTAGGGTTGCTCCACGCGTCAGCTTTCTCGACTTCAGCGCTGAGAAGATACGCTGGCAGCACGGTTATCCCATAGCCCTTGACAAGTGAGTCGCCTTCAGTGCTTGACGCGTCTACATTTTTGACTTTCGTGTCGAAGAAGACATTCTCCAGGGCGCGTTCGATCGCGGCAGTGTCGCAGTTGTCGCATCTCTTGTCATTGATGATTATGACCTCTATCGGTTTTGAATCAGTGATCGCATTGCATGCTTCTGGCTTTGTACCTTGGATATTCTTGCATAGAGCGGCACGAAGACCTGCAGAGTCTCTTCTTCCAGAATACTGCTTGCCATTGATGAAGATTGTCGGACTTCCCTGCACTTCCATGCTCGCGCTCTTCGCGAACGATTCCTCGGCGAGCTGTTTTCCTTCATCACCATCAAAACAAGCCCCGATCTTCTCTACGTTGCTGTTCGTTTTCTTCGCACAGTTCTCCCAACTGCCAGGGATACCAAGTGGGTCAGTGTTCTGGCACAGGATGAAATCAAAGTACTTGTCTGGAGAATACTTCTTCGCGCATAATTGCGCAATGTCACCGAAAATCTCTGCTTCGCCATGCAAGGATTGCAGATTATCGGCAGGTCCTGCACCTATGAACTGAACATCTAGATTGACAGCGCTTCCGAGATCATTAAGCACAGGTTCAAGCGCATTCTCTACCTGTATCCCATAAGGACACTGCGACATGACATATAGGCCGACATCGACCTTTCCCTCAGATACTGCCCGTCCTGTAGAGCTGGATATTTTTGAGCAGCCAGTAAGTAAGAATAAGACGAGTATGATCGCTGGTGCTGCTTTATGCAGTATTGATTTATGCATTGTGAGCCTCCTGTGTTTTTCTCGACGCAAGACATCCGATGGCGCATACATGCCATTTACTTTTACAATTGCTGTAACGCTTAATTATTTAAACTTTTCTAGAAAAAATTATGGTGATAGGAAAATTGCTCCTCTGGAGCATTTTCCGTTTCTGTTTGAGCATCAAAAATGGCGTAAACACAATGAAAAGAACAGGTTCTAATCGATTCAGGCACCGAAGTTTTCACAACGCAGCCAATAATGCTCGCCGGCCAGGTGTTGGCCAAATGAGAATGTCAAAATCGTGCGTGACCATTGTGTTCGCTTCAGTTCGCAGGTCGGTGGCGGGCGATAAACAAATACCCAAAATTTATATACGCTCGAGTTTTCAAATATCTCTGCTCGATAACATTTCATGCACAAAAACTTCGCCAGATGTTTTTGTGTGGGGTTCAAAACCCCGCCCTTTAGGGCGAAGTTTTTGGCATCCTAAAAATCCGCCTATCAAAGCAGGCGTTCCGCCAAACTCCGCACTTTAGTGTGGAGTGGAACGCCTGCGGCGGATTTTTATGATAACATTTCTATTCAATAGTCATAGTTAGTTATAGTAACAGCAGATCATTATAGTAACAGCAGATCAAAATTTAAAGCATAGTTAAGGGCTCAACATGAGTGAGGATCTATCAAATAGGTCGGTAGCGATATTATTGGTTCTTTCTATTGTTGCGACATTAACAGGAACTTTGATTTTCTTATCGAAAAGCGGCGGGCTTACCGGATATCAGGTATTGCCTTATGATACAAAGACCTTTGAAGTATTCCTTGAAGTGGACAATACACCCGGACCTGGTGTTGGTGAAGAAAGAATCAGCTTTGGGCGTATGACGCCTGGATCAGCAGGAACACGAGAGATCGCGATCGCCAACAATTTTGACAAGCCATTATTGGTGGTATTCAAAGTCGAGGGAAATGTAAGTCCTTTTATTTCTATTCCAGCAACATTTTGGCTCAACAACACCAAATCAAAAAATGTAGAGATATCGGCGCTAGTGCCATCCAACCAGGCGAAAGGGGTTTACATAGGAGAATTAAAGGTCACATTTCGAATGGCGTGAGTCGATTTTTGACTTGACGTATACTTTTTGATATGTCAACATACCAACAATCCCTGATTGGTGGATAGTGGTGGTATGCTGAGCATGCTCAAAAGGCAGCGGGGTGCGCGAAGCGAACATGCCGCCCGTCTATTGACTGGTGGTCCCCTGCCGCTTTTGACAGTTTGAAAAATACATGATACATGACAAGGACGAAATAATTATTGAATATAAGTGATTAAAGTGAGAAAATAATATACTCGATGGGAAAACCGAATGGGATAAAAAGTATACAAATACGGGGCATGAAAGTATGGGTTACACAGTAATTGCGCCTGTTGGCGATAATCTGAAAGCTTTGTTTGTGGGCATTAAAGAATTTGCAACCGAGAAAGTAGTTCTGATAGCTCCATCCTCAAAGCTAAACGAGGCCAGGGATTTGAGCAAGAAACTAAAAGACTTGACAATTGAAGCGAAAATTATAGAAATTAACGGAAATGTGATGGAGGAAATGTTCAGAGTCTTTGGCGAATTATGCTCTTCATACAATTATGAAAACATTATTGTAAATGTGGCAACAGGAGACAGGATGAGCACATGCGCGGCTTTAAGCGCGGCATTTGCAAATGGATTAAGGGCTTTCGGAGTCATGGAAAACAAAACCATGATGATGCCTATCATGAGGCTTTCATACTATCAGGAAATAAGCAATAACAAGCTCGATATTCTTAGCAGGATTGGGAACGAGTACATCTCACTTTCAGACTTAAGCAAAAAGATGAGAATGTCCCTTGCGCTTCTTTCATACCACATTAACGGAACATATAAATCAAAAGGACTAAAGTATTTCCAGTTAGTTGAATTAAAGCAGAATGGAAAGAACATGCTTATCAGGCTATCTACAATTGGCAAGCTGCTTCTTAATGGCTATATTAAATAAGAAATTTTAATCTAACTCACTCAAGTGAAAGTTTTGAATATCAAAGATAAATAATAAATAAAAAGTGATTTATTTTCCTAGAGGGTGAGATTATGGCTTTGTCGCACGTAAAAAAAGTTTTATCTAAAGGCAAATATTGGGCTTGGTTTTTGATTCCTTCTTTGATTATAATGATTCTGTATCTTACTGTTTTTGTAAACGTAAAAAACTTCGGCGCACAAGGCCCGGGCTATTTCGTCTTTAATTGGTCTTTTGCGATTGTAATGCCGTTTCTCATCGGGCTCGTGTTTGCAGTGCAAGTTTATAATTTAAAAGAGGCAAGGGCGTGTCCTAGAACAAGCACAACAAGCGGTATTTTTGGTGGGATTATTGGAGTTGCAACAGTTGCTTGTCCTATGTGCCCTGCTGTATTTCTTGGATGGCTTGGATTAGCAGCAGCGATACCAAGCGCCATCTTGTCAAGCATATGGGTCAAAAGCCTATCGCTTGTTTTGCTGGTAGCTGCTCTGCTGTTTGGGGCAAAAGGCAGGCAGTGATTTTATTTTTTATTTGTAGTGCTGTCTTCTTCATTTTACACTCAGGTAGACGCTGAAACCCCCGCCTCGTCCAATCACCTTGACATTCCCAAAAACGTCCTTCATCTTGTCAGCAAGGGTTCTGCCCCCTTTTGATGGCCTCGCGACAAGCTGCAAAGAACCACCCGGCCGCGCGTGCGAAAATGATTCCTCGATAAGACGCAAACATACATCCTTTCCTGCTGACTGTGGAGGATTAAGCAAAATCACGTCGAACCGCTCATCAATATTTGAAAACCCATCACTGTGAATGATTCTGGCTTTCATGCGGTGCAGCTCAAGATTCATTCTTGTAAGCTGCAATGCGCGCTCATTCACATCGCTCAATGAAAGATTCACTGAAGGGTGCTGTTTCTTTATGGAAATTCCGACAACACCATACCCGCAGCCAAGGTCGAGCACGTGAGCGCCAGGTGTTGCCACTGCAGATTCTATCAGCACTCGTGAACCAGGATCAAGTTCTCTCTTCGAAAACACTCCCTTGGCAGAAAACAGTTCAAAACGGAGGCCAGCGATGGAAATGGTGATTCTCTTTGGCATGAATGAAGAGTCTTGTTTTTCTGAAAAATAGTGCTGGGTCCTGCTTTTATCTTCCTGTCTTTCATTTCCGAAATGCATTTGTGTTTTACTCACATTGTAGGTATT
>JACRKM010000086.1 GCA_016219765.1 Candidatus Woesearchaeota archaeon | reverse complement strand
TTGAGTTGTTTTCGAACTTATGTCATGCACAAAAATGTCGCCAAACATTTTTGTGTGGGGTTGCAACCCCGTCCTTTAGGGCGACATTTTTGGCATCCTAAAAATCGGTCTATACATCCAGGCGTCCGTTCAAACTCTGCACTTTAGTGCGGAGTAGGACGCATGCGACCGATTTTTATGATTTCATCGGCTTCTTCGTAGAAACCTTTAAAAAGCAAATTTGATTAATCTGTTTAATCAGTGTTTTAATCACTCAGATGGTTGTTGAAGTCTATGCCTGCCGGAACTCCAACCGAAGAAGTACTAAACCTTCGACAACAAGGACTATCCAATAATCAAATTACAGAAATCTTAACGCGCCAAGGATACTTCACCAATCAAATCCTTGATGCAATGAGCCAATCAGATATCCGCGCACAAATAGCGCCGATGCAGCTACAAAAAGGTGATCGCATGCCAGAAAATCCTATCCCGCCAATGCCCCCGTCGGGTTTTGCTGCTTATCCACAAGGTCCAATGCCCATGCCTGCAGCAGGGCCCATGATGCCTCCAATGGCACCCGAGGGTGGCGGCGGTGGAGAAGGAGATTATGCTGTCACCCGCATCGAAGAGCTTGCAGAAGCGATTATCGATGAAAAGTGGGCAGAGCTTGTCGAGAACATAAACCGCATCATAGACTGGAAAGAAAAGACAGAAGCCCGCATCGCAAGCATTGAAACTGAGTTCAAGAATCTTAAAGAAAATTTTGATAAACTTCAGGGATCAGTGCTTGAAAAAGTCGGCGAGTACGACCTGCACATCCAAGATGTAGGAACCGAAGTGGCGGCACTTGAGAAGGTTTTCCAGAAAGTCTTGCCCGGGTTCGTCGAGAACGTTGCTCAATTATCCCGCATCACCGAGACGCTGAAGAAGCAGGCGAAGTGATCATATCACGTATCTGATTTTTTTAAGTCCCGCAGCGCAAATTGAATCTGCTCCTTGATGTATTCTTCCTGCTGAAGCCGAATATTTAGGTCGTGGAACTGCGCGTCAACGTTTTCCTGCACCATTTTTGAAACACTTTCGCGCGTCACGAAATTCATCGGTTCCCAAAAGGAGATATACTTCTGCAGCACGGCAACATCCTGGCGCTTTGCACATTCCTTGATTTCACGGATCATCATTGCGAATTTCTCGTGCATTTCCGTGAGGTCCTTCTTGAGATCGTCAACCGATGCAAGCGTTGCATGAATCTCAGTCATCATGCGCTTGTTCGCTGCAAGCATATTCTGATCAGTGACTTGCGTCTTCTTGCGAAGATTTGTATACCTCTCCTCAAGCACGCGAAGACGCCGGCCAATATTATTGACTTCTCCAGCCATGTCTGAAAGCGCCGCCTCAATGTTTGGACCAGTCCTGGGCTTTGCCGCAAACAGGCCTCCTGCGGGTTTTGCAGGAGTCTGTGGAGGAGCTCCGCCCATACCCGGGGGAGCAAATGTTGTATCAGCCATTCAAACACCAATTATACATGTTCTTAGGATGTACTGCGCAAATCATGCGCGAGCAGTTTTTATTGTTCCGTTTTATGATTCTGATAAATTATTCTGATAAAGGATAATCTTAATAAGTGTGATAAACTCTTTTCACACGCAAGTACTCCTAAGGGCGGGAGCACTAATAAAATTTATGTTAGTATTCATGGGTAGTCCTTTTCGATGCTCAAAAGGTGACCTTTCAGATGATCTTTGGAACCAAACTGCCTCTGTACGGGTATGAAATAATTCGTGAAGGAGAAGACAACGTGATGCGCCTTAACTATGAAGGCGCTACCATGATTCCATCAATCGAAGATAACCCTGCTGTCATGGCGCGGGTGTGTGATGCTCTCGTTGAATCGGAGACCGCGACCAAACTTGTTTTTCTCCAAAAGCGTGAGTACGAGTACGATTACAACCAAACAGTTTTGATCCGTGAGATTTCGCATGTATACGCGCAACTAACAAAACAAAAGGAGATGTTTTCACTAGCGGCAATCAATTTCACGCCAGCGTGCACGCCCTTTGCAAACAAGTGGTACACCGAAATCCAGAAATTGATCTTTCAAACTCTGCGCTCAGATCCAATCGGCACGTACGTCGAACTCAGGCGTGCACAGCGGCGAGAACATATAGATTATCTTAAGCTTGTTGACGAAAAGCTCAAGCCCTGTGTCGAAAAATACATGGGAATTCTGCAATACGACATCGATCTTCTTGAAAAGACGAAATTAATCACTGCAGCAAAACCGTTCTTAGCTGGATATAGCGTCGGCGAGCGGGATATTTACCGAAAATTCTTCCACCCAATAATTAAGCCGGACTTCATGTGGACAAAACTCATGGCAAACTACCCTGCTGATGCTACCGAGCTCGCTAACTACCTGATTGGCGAAGATACAGAGATCACGGTGTTCCAGCAGGCAACTTCTGTGCAATCCATATATCACATAATGCCGCCGGAGTTCAAGCTTTCTGAAGATGAGTATGAGCTTCTAGACATGGCACGCAATATTCTCGCGGAGCACAAGCCAACACGGCAAGAATTCACCGATCCTGAACGCATGCGCCAAGTATTTGTGAATGTCGGCAAGGATCTTCTTGAAGAACTTGCTGCATATCGCAACTTGCAGATGAACGAGGAGACCATCCTTAAACTCTCACGCATCCTCGTCCGCTACACGATAGGTTTTGGACTCGTCGAAGTCCTTCTCCAAGATGAGAAGATCCAGGATATCAGCGTCAACAGCCCCCAGGGGCGACTTCCAGTTTTCATCGTTCATGCTGATTTTGATGACTGCGTCACCAACATTGTACCAACCATCACGGAAGCAGAAAGCTGGGCAACAAAACTTCGCATGGTCTCCGGAAGGCCTCTTGATGAAGCAAATGTGATTCTCGATACTGAACTTGAACTTCCTGGCGCAAATGTCCGCGTCTCAGCCATCACGCGGCCACTCGATCCTACTGGCATTGCATTCTCTTTTCGACGCCACCGTGACAGGCCATGGACACTTCCGCTCTTCATTAAATATAAGATGCTTACTCCCCTCTGCGCAGGCCTCCTCAGCTTTTTTGTCGACGGCAGCAGAGCAATGATGGTTGCAGGAACACGAAGCAGCGGAAAGAGCAGTTTTCTTTCAGCACTGCTTATCGAGATAATGCGACGTTACCGCATCATTACGGTGGAGGACACTCTCGAACTCCCGTCAGAATCCATGCGCCGTCTAGGCTTCAATATCCAGCCGCTCAAAGTGGCATCTTCGCTTTCTAAAGGATCTTCTGAGATGAGCGCTGCCGATGGAATCCGCAGCACGCTGCGCCTTGGCGACTCTGCACTCATAGTCGGGGAAGTACGGAGCACGGAAGCGAAGGCGCTGTATGAGGCAATGCGCGTCGGGGCAGCCGCAAACGTCGTCGCAGGAACTATCCACGCAGACAGCCCTTTCGGATTGTATGACCGTGTTGTTAATGACATCGGCATTCCTAAGACCAGTTTCAAAGCAACAGACCTTGTCATCATCGTCAATCCCATCAAATCCGCCGATGGCCTCCACCGCTACCGCCGCCTTACCCAGATCACTGAGGTCAGAAAACAATGGCAAGAGGACCCGCTGTTAGAGAATGGATTCGTTGATATAATGAAATATGAATCAAAAACCGACAGCGTTGAACCCACGGACGCGCTCCTTGATGGAGACTGCGACACCCTGAAATCCATCGCGGCAAACATTCCCGATTTCGCAGGGAATTGGGACGCCATCTGGAACAACATCGTACTGCGAGGAAAACTAAAGGAACACCTTGTCAAGCGATCGATCGAGCTTAAAGATGATGAAATGCTCGAAGCGCCGTTTGTCATTAAATGCAACGATAAGTTCCACTTACTGTCTGAAGAAGTCAAACGTGACGCAGGCGTCCTTGATTCAAAAGAGATCGAACGCCGCTGGATGAACTGGTTTGAACACGAAGCCAAGAAAAGAAAACTATATAAGGGCGAAAAGCAACAAGAAGAAACATTCGGACTTGCCTAATGTCAACGGTTCGTCTAAAAAAGAGGTTGCAATGCCAGACAAAAGCGCGCTCTACGATCGCCTCGGTGCAAAGGCGCTCACAGCACCAGCAAAACCCGGGCAGCCCGCCGGTGCAGAAATGCGGCCGCCGATGCCTCCCAAAGCATTTGACATCAATCTTTATTTCAAAGCCGTCGGCATGGCATTTGATGATTTCTTCAACAAGAAACTCCCGTATTTCTTCAAGAATCTTGGACCTGTCTTTAAGAAATTCCCTGACTGGTTTACGAAGTTGCCTAACGATGAGAAGATCAGTTATGGCGTATACGTGCTCGGGAATATTTTAGTGATCGTCGGAATTGTCCTGTTTTTTGTACTGTAGAAGCGCGGAGACTTATTACTGATTCTAAGATCGCAATGTTGAAAAGCTCTTGAATTATACTCAATTATCTTTTCAGCAGTTTTTCAATTGCCTGTTTATTTCTTTTGTAGATATTTCTCCTTTGAATTTTAGTTCAGCCTGCCGCAAGATCCTTCTTTTTAGTCTATGTGTGTCTGCATTTTTTGTGTACGCGCACCATCCTTCAAGCAAATCATAGATTTTGTCATAGTTTGCTGTTCCTTCGTCGTATCGTCTGCATTGCTCCTCAAGTTTCTGCAAAAACCTTCTGATGTTCTTCCTTCGGATGGTCTTGTGGTGTGCGAATATCTTCATCCCAAGGAAATCTGTTCCTCTGTATAGAGGGAATATCCTTGACTTTGCCGGATGAAGTGAAAGGGTGAGCGTCTCTTTGAGGAAACTTTCTATTTCTTCTTTGTAAAACTGGAGCGCTTCTTTTGACCTGTTAAGTATCACGAAGTCATCCACATAGCGGAGGTAGTATCTTGCCCGCAGGTCATGCTTGACAAACTGGTCAAGCTCATTGAGGTAGACGTTGGCGAAGAACTGTGATGTGAGGTTGCCAAGAGGCATGCCGACTCCTCCTATTTTGGTTTTGTGGTTGGCAAGTATTATTTTTATGAGCCACATGACTTTTTTGTCTTTTATTGTTCTGTTGATTATCCCAAGTAACGTCTGGTGATCGACCGTGTCGAAGAATTTCTTTACGTCTGCTTTCAGCACGAATCCTTTTATGTTTTTTGTGCCCTTTATCGTTGTGAGGTTCATTGAGACTTTTCTTTTGAACTGCTCGAATCTTCTTATTGCTGCCAGCGTCCCTTTTCCTTTTCGGTTAGCAAAGCTGTCGTGGATGAATCGTCTCTCTAGTTTTGGCTCTATGATATTGCAGAGTGCGTGATGTACTACCCTGTCGCGGAAGTCTGATTTGCTGATTTTCCTTGTCTTTGGGTCGCGCAGGATGAAAGTCTTGAGAGGCATCGGTCTGTATGAATGGAGCAGGAGTTCTGTCCTGAGCAGCAGCAGGTTTTGCTTTAGGTCGCGCTCGAATGCCGTCACATACTGTTTGCGTGTCTTGTGTTTCCTTGCTTGTTTGTATGCAAGATAGAGGTTGTCGTATGAGCACAAGTCTGCGTAGAGGTTCCTGAATGTCTTCATCAGACGCGTTGCCAGAAAGCTGCTTAAATATTTTCTTCAGGAAAAAAATAAGTTGTCCTCGCTTTGTCAGGGTTATTCCACGAGCGGCGTTATTGTTGTTCAGGTTGTTGTTGGCATTGATGTTAAATTTGTCTATATTGTTGCAGCCAAGCCAAGCCGCCCAGAGTAGCCTCTTCACCTTTTCTAGCACTGCCGCTTCACGTTTTCGCGCCTGCTACTGTGTGTCGCGGCTGCATTTTATGTCCCTTTGCAGGGCGCTGGTGAAGAGACATGTAGCCCTTGACTGCGCCGCTGAGCGGCGTGCGAGGACAGCGGGAAGCACATGATTTGAGTATATATGTGCTCTGTAAGATATCCGGATAAGATGATCTCTTTTTGGTAAGTTGAGGTCATATGGTTTGATTTTGGAGTATGACTACTCATAAATGATCTGTTTGGTTATATCGACAAGGTCTTTGCAGGTTTTTTTCAGTTCATTGATCCTTGCTTCGTCTTTGACAGAGACTTGTACTCCGTAAGTATAGTCCTCTCTTAGGTCTATGATGCTTCCCTCGTCCGTTTTTTCGTGTTCTAACAGATCGATGAATTTTTCATCGAGCAGGATTTTGTTATTCTCTTTGAGTGACCTCATTAAAGATATGGTGCATGTCTGATTTGAGGACTCATAACCGAATTTGGCAGCGATTGCTAAAAAGCAGTGATATATGCAATAGAAGCCCGCAGACATTGACCAGTCTGAGAAGCCGATCTCTTTGAATCTTGTTATTCCCAGGAGGTTGTGCTCTGCTTTTGCAAGGTGTTTCTTAGCTTCATTGATGCTCGGGTTTACTCTTGACAGGCCCCGATGTTTTGGTCTCTTGCCGAGTTTTTCGCATTCTTTGATCTCTTTTTCGGCCTTGTTCAGGCACCATTCGACGTGCTTAGATGATTGTGACATTTTTTATGATCTCCACATATTTATCCTGTCCGTTGAGAATGATCGCGTTCTTGATTATATCGACCGAAGCTTTGTCTTTTTTTTTGAGATTTTCCAATAGGTCTTGGCGGGTCAGTTTGATGGCGTGGATTCTTTTAGGCAGGATCTCCTCTTTTTTCTTGAGTACGCGGTTCACTTCCTTGATATCTTTATCTTGCATCACTATCATCATATCGATGTCGCGGGCGTGGGCATAATCCTTGATTGCTGAACCGAAAAGCATCACGATCCTGTCATTCCTGTAGAGTCCTTTGAATTCTTCTTTCCATCGTTTGAACCTGTTTGCTTCATCTGCAAGCAGGAAAGCCATGAGTTGGCTGACATAATTGTCATCAAAATTGGGCTTATAGATTATGGACTTGCCGATAGTTTTGCTGATCACCAGGTTTTCTTTGAGAAGTCTCTTGAATATTTTCTGGGCGCCGACGTGGCTGATGTTGAGCACTTTGCTTATGGAGTTGGCGTTGTAAAGACTAGTGAAATCTTTGAACAAAAGGAGCAGGGTTTCTCGTTCTTTTTGGGTCAAGGTCATCATGGTAACCGCTAGTTACTATATAGAAACTCAAAGTTACTATATAAATCTTTCTGGAGATTTTGCAGGACATGCGCGTTTTTGCTATCTGTGCTTTGTTTAGATGTTTTTCTTCTCTGTAGCTTTTTTACCTGTAAAATAAATTAGACGAGAAAAGTTAAGCTTGTTTCTTATGGAGAATCATTTCTTATGGAACATGCTTTTTTCGGCGCCGGCGCGCTTTCGCGCGCCTAACTACTACGTACCCCACGAGCGGCGTCTTTGTAGTACAGGCAGTTGCTGGCATTGATGTCAAATAGGTCTATATTGTTGCAGCCAAGCCAAGCCGCCCAGGTTCCTTCTTTTGAAGGAGGGTAGAGCCAAGCGGTTTTGCTGAAATATTGTCCTATTTCTATCAGTATTTCGGGATGCTCCCTTCCTGTGAAGTCCTGTACAAAGCGTCTTTTTTGTGTATCTTTTAAGGCGTTTTCCAGGCTTGAACTTGACCAGTCTTTGCTTCTGGTGAATGGTCTGATTGTTCTTTTGTGTGTTTTGTTGATGTTGTTTGTTCCGCCGTGTGTTGGGAAGTCGTCATCATGTGGGTAATGGATTATACGATCACCTGGCCCATCCACAATTGTATTATTGTTGTGCCAGCCGTAGCCTGGGCCGTAATTTTTGTATTGGTCCAGTATTGCTTTTGCTTGCGGGTCCAGCGTTTCGTATGTGCCGTCTGCGCGTTTCTTTATAGCACGCCTGAAAAGGTTTTCTAGTATCCCGCATTGCAGCGCAAAGCTTGGGACAAAACGTCCGTCTGTGCTTTTTTCGAGGTGGCTTATTGCCTTGTACGGTGTGAAGTTGATGATGTGTTTATGGATTTTGGAATCAGTATAGGTTTCTCTGGGGTTTCTTATGACGTCGCCGTCCACATATAGTCTGTCGTATTTCTCGAAGATTTTTCCGTCGCTGCCGACGCAGGTTAGGCCTTCAAGGAGGATTGGTTCGACAATTATTATCTTGGGTGTGGACGCTCTGGCGGATTCTTCAGTCGTCTCCCTCCTCGCGCTTGCTTTTGGAGATGTTTTTATTTCAGGATCTTCGACGCTGACTTTTGGAGCGGTTCTTGGAGAAGTTCTTGAAGCTGTACTTGGTTCAGTTCTGCGCGCTTTTCTTATTTCAGCGTCGACACCAGAACCATTTGCTAAAAGCTCTGCATGTCTTCGTTTGAGTTCTTCGTAGTCGCGTTCGACGTGCCTGAGTTGTTCGACTTGTTCTACGAGTGCTTCGATGACTGTGAGGTGTTCGGCGTTGCCGTTGCCGTTTTGCATGCCCGCAATCCAATTGTTTACCCTATCAGGGTTTCTGCAGATTGCAGAATATGCGCTGTTGACTAGAGCTGACAGGCCTGTATCGCCGCCCCTGTCTGGGTGGATTCTTGCCAGTGTCATTCTATAATATTCTTTCAAAAAACCTTCAAGCTGGCCGCTATTTACCAGAAATTCTACCAGGATTTTCTTTAGCCCAAGCTTGTCAAAGGGGTTATCTTCGCTCATTTTGTAAGCAGCCCAGCTACTTTCTGCGCGGCTCCTGAATTATGGCGGCCTAATTGCTTTAGGTAATCTGCCAGAGCTTTCTCTGATTCTGTTTTCTTAGCAAGTGCGATAAGCAAAGCTGGCAGCACATCAACCATGTCGCCTAGCGGGATAAACTGCTCGCGCTCACTTTTTCTGGCATCGATGAGCTGTCTCTGTAACTGATAGGTCCGCGGCTCGCAACCGACAAAGTAGAACCCGTCGCACAATAGCTTCATCGCCTCAAATGCAGCAGCGTAATTGACGTTATGCTTGCAAGGGGAGTCGGTCATGCCGTGTGGTACAGAATCTCCGACTAATACGACCGCGCGCTTTCTGCCCTCGGATTCCTTTGGCAGTCTTTTTGCGATAGCCAATGCCATGCACTCATACGCTTCTGGTATATCGCCTCCGTCTGTCATGACAATTGAATCTATGCTTCCTTGAGCCTCAAAAGCGTTATTGGTCAAGGCATACATCTGCAGGACATCATCTCCGTCACAGTGGTCGCCGACGCCATTGATTGAGATCCTGTTGTCAAATTTTTCTCCAAGAAGCGCGTCAGTCACAGGTGTCAGATTATCTCTGACTGTGTCAATATAGGAGGACATGCTTCCAGTTGTGTCAAAAACTATATATACATCAAGGCCGCATTTGGCCTCAAGAACTTCCCTTGCCCTGGCAAGGCTTCCTGCACGGGCAGGCAGTACCTTCTTTTCAGCAGCATACACGGTATTTCCTAACAACGCTTTTGCACGTTTCAGTATGTCTTCGCTCATTCTTAAATCACCTATTCTGATTTTTCTTTCATGGCATCAATTGTGATGCTCGCCAAGCAGAAAGGTATCTTCCTGCAGCAATGCCAATAAAAAGAGCCGAGGGTTTAAATCCCCGCCCTTTAGGGCGTTTTTTCTTGCGAAAAATTTTTGTGCGGCTTCGCTGCAAGCTGTGCCTGCGGGATGAAACTGCGCACTTTTTTTACCAGATTACGGTAGTGTGAGCTTTCGTTTGTGGAGACGAAAGCATTTCTAATCAAGTAGATTCTCAGTGCAACAAACCAGTAACACTATAAATCTGGATCGGCTTCGACTTACCTTTCACCTGGATCGGCGCAAGCTTCTCCACACGCACTGACTTCTTCACTTCCTGATACGTGTCTTCAGAGATAAGAATCTGGCCGCCGGCTGCCGCAGAACACAGGCGTGCCGCGATGTTGACTGCATCGCCAATCACGGTGTAATCTGTTCGCACATTGCAGCCTATGTTGCCGACAACTGCGTCGCCGGTGTTAATACCGATGCCAAGCCGAACGGTGATTCCTTCCTTCTTCCATTTCTTCTCGAGCTCCATTTGTGCGTGCTGCATGTCGAGCGCAGCTTTGATCGCCTTAAGTGCATGAGCTTCCTGATGTATCGGCGCGCCGAAAAATGCCATAACTTCATCACCGACAAACTTATCAAGCGTTCCACGGTGGCGCAGGATGCATTGCGTCATCGCATCAAAGTGCTCGTTGAGCAATGTAGCAATCTTCTCTGGCGCGAGCTTGTCAGATAGCGCAGTAAACCCGCGCAGATCAGAGAACAACACGCTTATGTCGTGACGCTGGACCTTCATGTAGTCCTTCTCAGGCTCATTTAACATCTGCTCGATCACTTCAGGTGATACATAACGCTGGAACACGCCTTTGAGTGCCGATTTCTCCATGTCTTCAAACACGGCAGAGTCGGCCTGCTTTGCGACGGCGTTTAGCACTTTCTTATCCAGACTGCTAAACCCGTGTGTATTATTGCTATTGATGACACCAAAAACTCCCATCGTGTCGTTGTCTATCATAACGGGTGTACAGAGTGCAGAATAAATGTCGTGGTTAAGGCCGCCAAACTCCATCGTCTCGCCGTTATTCAGCGTTGAGCGTGTCAGTTCGTAAATGACATTCGTATTATTCTTGACAAAGACGCTTGACTTCAGCTTTCCGGAAACCTTCAAGTCGGTCTTGTTGCTTTTACGATTGTACAGCATGAAGAATGCAAGTTTCGCATCGATCACTCGCGCAAGCTCTTGAAGCACCGTTTCCATCATCACATTGAAGTCTTTGATCGTGTCGCGTATCTGGTCGACCGTGTAGATGACATCAAGCTCCTTGTTCTTCTCTTCGAGTTCTTGATACCCTTTTGCGTGCTGCAGGGCAGTAGAGGAGAATCTGCAGATAATTGAGAAGAGAGCAAGGTCTCGCTTCTTGAAAGGCTTTCGCTTGTTAAGAATGATGAAGGTTCCTGTCGGCTCCTTGTTAAACATGAGCGGCAGTGCAATGATGTTCTTTACTTTTCCATGGCGCAACCGCTTGTGCATTTTGGTGTCGTTAATGATCACAGGCCTGTGGTTCTTGATCACATCTGCGCTGATCAGCTTAAGCAATTCCTTATCAGGATACGCATCTGCCTCATTTGATGCGGCGAGTTTGAATTCTTCGTGCCCTCCTTTGTCATAGAAGACAACAAACCCATACTGGACCTGGATCACTCGAACGGTCAAGCTCAAAATCTCTTTGAGAAGAACTTTGATGTTTGTTGTTGAATTCGAGATTTCTTCAAGGTCACTAAGCAATTGCAGCCTGATCGACTGCGACTGCAGCTTGCTGATAAGTTTCTCAACTTTTCTTTGTGAGGTCATGGTGACACGCGCGGTTTTGATTATTTGATCATCTATACAACAGAACAACTTTCTATTCCTTCATAGTAGTAAAAACTCTATAGATCCGAGTTTGACTCTACTATATAAAGCTTTTCATTTTCTCGCTTTATTGTTGGTTTTCTTTCAGCCAGTATATAAGGCAAAGGGGGAAGATTTTGCTTTTCCCTTTATTTTATGAAGAGAATACAAGGAATTATGCCTGTTTTTCCATGCTTTTTTCTTTTTTGCTATGCCTTTTTTGCTCGGTGGTGGGCTCGCATAACAATCTTTTTATAAACAATTTTGCTCTGTCGTTGCTATATGGCACCTGCTACTGAACATATCTTTGCGCACGTTCTTCCTTTGATACGACCGGCTGAGAAGAAACTCCTACCGGTTGTTTCAAGATTTCTTAAACAAGTAAACACCCTTCTGAAAGATGCAGGCATCAACGCAATTGCAGTTGTTGGAGGTTCGATCGCAAAAGGAACGTTCCTCAAAGATGATCATGATTGCGATATTTTTGTCAAATTTCATCCAAGCTATCCCGATGAGAAACTTTCAGAGCTTCTTTCGCTGGCACTGGAATCATTGTTGCCAGAGCGCGTCCATGGCAGCAGGGACTACTTTCATATCGATGACAAGAAACACAACCTTCGCTATGAACTCGTGCCCGTTGTTGACATCAGCGATCCC
>JACRKM010000010.1 GCA_016219765.1 Candidatus Woesearchaeota archaeon | reverse complement strand
GTTGCCTGGGTGAGGAAGCACGTACGGTTTGTAGATGACATTAGACTTGCAAAACAATTCTGCAAAGCTGCAGGAGTCTACGGGGCAGAATCATTCATCAAAGGATTCTCCGGCCATGTGCTAGACATTCTTGTCATTTATTATCGCGGATTTGAGAATCTCCTAAAAGCGTCGCTTACGTGGAAGCCCAAAGAGGTAATCGATGTCGCCAACCATTACAAAGGCACCGCGCTAAAACGATTGAACCCTGCAAAGATCGAAAGCCCCATCATCGTCATCGACCCAGTGCTTCCTGAACGCAATGCCGCAGCAGCACTGTCTGTTGATAAGCTGCATAAATTTGTAAAAGCAGCACAAGGATTCCTTGCAAAACCCGATTCGGCATATTTTGAAATCAAGAAATGGACGCCCACGCTCATCAAAAAAGAAGCGGGCAATAATCCTGCAGTTCTCCTCAGCGTCAGCCCGCTCAATGGGAAGACAGATGTTGTCGGTGCGAAGCTGCTGTGGACATTCACGTCTATTAAGCGTGGGCTGGAGGATGGCGGATTTCGTCTTGTAAATGCAGACTGGTCGTGGGATAAAAAAAACGATGCGTTGTTCTGGTACATCCTCGAGAGTGCTGAAGTCGATCCATCAGTTAAGCACGGGGGCCCCCCTCTCGCTCAGAAGAAACGTGTACTTGAATTCAAAGCAAAGCATAAGAAGACGTTTGTGGAAGGCAATCGTATCTATACGTATCTCAAACGAACCCATACGAGCGCCAAAGATCTTGTAACAGGCATAATTAAAGAACCGTTGGTTGTTGAAAAAACCAAATACATTAAGATGATACGCTCAAAAAAGATAGCCCCCGCCCTTTAGGGCGTTGGCTCTTTTTTGGCGTCCTAAAAATCCGCAGTCAAAGAAAGTGCCCGTCAAGCCTCCGGCTTTAGCCCGAGGTAGGGCACTTTCGGCGGATTTTTATGACATTAAGATGATTGATCCTAATTAGATATTGTTATTCATCTTTTTGTGGATAATCGCTAAACACGTACAATGACGACCATAAACCATTCTACCGAGCGAAAACTCACTGTTATCATCCTTGCAGCAGGATACGCAACACGACTCTATACGCTCACGCTCAATACCCCCAAACCGCTTCTTGTTGTGCGTGGCAAACCTATGATAGAACATATAATCGACAGGCTTTCTTCGCTGCCGATCAGCCAAATTCTCATCGTGACGAATAATAAATTCTATGCGCATTTCACAATGTGGAGTAAACAATTCAATTTTCCGATTCCTATCCGTATAATCAATGACCAGACAATCAGCAACGAGGATCGGCTTGGAGCTGTCGGCGACATCGCATTTACGATCAAGGACGCACCTATCGATCTCGATGTTACAGGAGGATTGCTTGTCGTCGGCGGGGACAACCTTTTTGATTTTGACCTTCATCAGCTGTACGCGCTGTATCTTAAGAAGAAAGCAACAGCTGTTGCAGCATACGACCTTGGCGATCCCATGAAACTTTCAAAAAAATACGGAGTTCTTGAACTCAATGGCGAAGGACGCATTATCGGCATGGAAGAGAAACCCGAATTTCCGAAGACGTCGATAACATCGACCGCAATCTATCTCTTTACGCCGGCAGATGCACAATTGATAATCACTCTTTGCGCAGGTCCAAAGCGGATGGATAATAGCGGAGAGCTTCTCAAGTGGCTCGCGCAGCACCGTGGCGCTTATGCGCATTGTTATCTTGGGGAATGGTTTGATATCGGGTCTCCAGAAGAACTTGCGGCAGTGAATTCTCAACGTTTAAGGCGCGAGTAACGATTGCGCAACGCCAAACAGAATCTTTATATATGATTATTTCTTGTGTATACACTCCATGGCAGTCGCAGAACAACTCAAGACAATCTTTTTGAGGGAAGCAGACCCATTCACAGACATCGTAGGGCAGACGCACGTTAAACGGCAGCTCGCATCGGCGCTCATCGCAGACCGGCATGTCCTCATCGTCGGCCCTCCTGGTATCGGAAAGACGACGCTTGCAAAAAACGTAGCTAAACTTCTTCCCGCAATCGAGGTTATGGACTGTAGCTATCACTGTTTACCAAATAAACCCGTATGCCCCGAATGCAGAAACGCAAAAACAAGACGAAAAAAGAAAATCGCAGGCCTTGAGCGCTTCGTACGCATTCAAGGAAGCCCGGACCTTACAGCTGAAGATCTGGTTGGGGATATCGACCCAATCAAGGCCCTCCAATTTGGGCCGCTGTCACTCGAAGCATTCACGCCCGGTAAGATCTTCAAAGCAAACAACGGCGTCCTCTTCTTTGATGAACTCAACCGTTGCCCTGAAAAACTTCAGAACGCACTTCTGCAGGCCTTGCAGGAACGGATGGTTACTATCGGTTCATACGATGTGGACTTCGAAGCAAACTTCATATTCATCGCGACCATGAACCCAGAGGACAGCAGCACGGAAACCATCGCTGATGTCCTGCTTGACCGGTTTGATGTTGCATATATGACATACCCGGAAAGCCTTGATCGTGAATCTGTAATCGTTGAACGCACTGGAAAGAAATTTGTCGACTTCCCACAAAAGCTTCTCTTGCACAGCCTTCTCTTTGTGAGAAAACTCCGCGAATCAGAAAAACTAGAAAAGTTTCCCAGTGTCCGTGCAAGCATCGGCATCTACGAGCGCGCGCAAGCAAATGCATTGCTTGACAAGAAAAGTGCAGTCGATCTCATCCATGTCAAGGATGCACTCGTCTCAGTCCTCGCACACCGTATCAAGCTCAAACCAAGTGCGCAGTATTTGCAAAGCCCTTCAGAATTTATTCGAGAAGAACTGCGCACTTTCATGAAACAGCAAGGACTCGACAGCAGCGGGGAAGAAGTTCCCTGACGCCGAAACCGATATTTCTCAACAAGAGTCGCAGCAGGACATCGCCATCAAGAAATTCTCGCAGGCAGAGGAGATCAGCGGGAAACTGGAGTTCAACAATCTCGATGAACGGCTGATGCATTCTGTGCTCAATAATGATTCTCAAAAGATTGAGGAGGGCAAAATCATCCAAGAGGCATTAAGCCAAGGCATTGGAGGATTCACACCAGACCTTTTCTTTGAGAAACTCGTCAAGAACTACAAGATGACCAGAAAACTCATCGGCGAATCGCTCATTCGATATGTGTCAGGCTACGACCCCGCGTACATTGAAAAGAACCTTGGCATCCCCGAGTTTGTCCGCCACTTAAAAGAATGCATCAATAAAAAAATCAGGCAACTGCGCACAGACGGCGTCATCGACAAACAAGGCGCCATCACCGAAACTGGCATCGAGCTCAGCGCTCTTGTATTATACATCGAAGAACTCGACACGATCGTACCGCATGGAATCCAGGGTGAACGCATTCACAAGAAAAATTTCAGCTACGGAGACAAGGAATGGAGCAGACTCTACAAGAAAGATGACCGCTATCGCGACATCGACATAAGAAAGTCGGCAAAGGCGTCTATTCGCCGCGGCCACCGGAGGCTCGAACTCGAAGACCTTCGTGTCTTTGAGCGCAAAAGCAAAGGCGCATGTTACATCATCTACGGACTCGATGCAAGCGGCAGCATGCTTGGTGAAAAGATAAAGGTCTGCAAGAAGGCAGGAGTGGCGCTCGCGTATCGCGCACTTCAGCAGCACGACAGCGTCGGGCTCATCGTCTTCGGGACAGACATCAAGGAAGCAATCGCGCCCACTCGAAGCTTCAACCAACTCTTGACAGCCATTAGCCGCGTACACGCAACCGCGGAGACAAACATTGCAGCGACTATCAAGAAGTCAATAGAGCTTTTTCCAACAGTGCACGCCACCAAGCACCTATTGCTTTTGACAGACGCGCTGCCAACCAAAGGAGTGGACCCGCAGAAGGAAACGATAGAGGCAGCAGGACTTGCAGCCATGAACCACATCACAATCTCACTCGTTGGCATAAATCTCGATGATCAAGGAAAACAATTCGCGCAGAAAATCGTTGAAGTGGGACATGGAAAGCTGTACGTTGTCAGAAACCTTAATGAAGTAGACAAGATAGTTCTTGAAGATTATTATAGACTAATATAGCGGAGAATATGCGGCGCCGCCATATAGCGGTCTGCTTTTGGGCGCTGCTCCGACTCTTTTAAGACAGCAGGAGAAGAAACAAGATGATACACAAGACAACCAACGCTGCGAGAATTATAGTTAACGCTGTGCTTTTTGTTGCAGGAAATGGGCTAATGTTCGTAAGACGATCGTGGTGTTTTTGACGGGCGTGCTTTGCCAACACCTCAGAAACTTTCACTTCTGCTGGTTTATGATTCTCGTGTAAAGCATCGAGAGCCGCTTGCGTCTTCTCCACACGAGAATACAGTTTATTCAACCCGTGTTTTTTTCGAAGGCTGTCACGAATGCGTGCCGCATCTTTAGGATGCGCGATCTCAGTACGAAATGGAGAGTGAACAACTCTTTGAGCTACTTCGGGAGTTCTCGGGCTTTGGCGATTTTTCTTTGCTTTCTTTTTTGAGACAGAGGCTCGTCTTTTTTTTGCCATGGTTTCGTGTACAGGTATTATGTATTGTTTACTTTATAAATGTTTAGGCTTGAATGCTGAATATGTTTATCTGTTTATATGGTATTTGTTTAGCTCTTATGCTCACAGCGCCGCCACGACGCTCGCTCTGTATGTGAGATTGGACTGTGTATTCCAAGAGCTGTGGAGACGTATGCGTTTTCGTTCAGCTCGCAGGTCGGTGGCGGCGCTGTGAGAGTGATTAGTTAAACAAATACTTTATATGTAGTATTAACGTCGTCTTGCTGCTCTAATTCGCTTCATAAGATTTATAAAAGATCTTTCTAGCTGGAATCACATGAGAATTCTCGCATTTGCAGACATCCACACGTCGCTTGCCGCAATCAGAAACATCAAAGACAAGGCAATTGCGCACGATGTCGATTACATAGTGTGCGTGGGCGATTTTACGATCTTTGGAAGCGAACTTCTTAACGTACTGAAGAAATTCAATGAGATTGAAAAACCATTCCTGCTTGTCCACGGCAATCATGAAGATGAACGAAAACTGCGAACAGCGTGTAGCCAATTTAAAAATCTTCGCTATATTCACGCAGCAGCGTATCGCGATGGAAGCTATCTTTTTCTCGGGTGGGGAGGCGGAGGATTCTCTTTTTTTGATAAGTCATTTGAAGCGCACTCTGTTCAGCTTACACGTTATGTGAAACCTGGAGATAATGTCGTGTTCGTGACGCACCAACCGCCGTATAACACAAAAGTAGACCAAATAATGGGACAACCAGTCGGCAGCAAGTCATTCAGGAAATTCATCGATAACGAAAAACCTGCGCTTGTGCTTTGCGGACACCTCCATGAGAATTTCAACAAGGAAGACCGTCTGGGGCCCACGCGAATCATCAATCCTGGAAAGACGGGAACGCTTATAGATTTATAGCATATATAATACGTGGACCACAACAGAATTCAATAGATTTCGCACAAATTCTTACGCTAGTGCTTCAGGCCACGGGCCATCATGATCGTTTCAGATTCCTGCGCATCGCTCGCAGTACTTTGCTGCTCGGATGTGCAACAGCGACTTTCGGAGTGCTCGCGCATACCGCTCAATATAGGACGCGCACGGTTCGGCTTATGACTTGCATGAACGATTGCTGGTGCTTCACTCAAGGCGGCATTTGAAAAGTTCATCATGCGCCAGGGCACATCCTCTTTCATTAACAGCGCTACCCGCGAAGCAGGCTGCTCATCGATCAGTTTGTATCCACATTCTTTGGCGATCTCCTCTGAGAACTGTAGAATCTCAGCATGCAATGGCATGTTCTTGATTGAGAGCCGTTCTCTTGAAGCACCAATAAACATGTACCCCTTCACTTCAACAAAATCCGGCTTCGCTCGCTCAATCAATCGCGCATACCCGGCAGGTTCGACCATGTTCATACCTTTAATGCATGTGATACGCAGCACAGTGCGTGTTTTTCCCTTGAGTTCACGAAGAATGTCAAGTGATTGCATCAGCTTTTCCCAACTATCAGGGCGAAGCGCGCGAGTAATCTCTTTTTGCAGCTCCGGATTTGGAGAATCGATGGAAATATAGAGTTGAGTCGGTAACTCAAGTTTTGCAAGGACTTCGGGAAGTTGGCCATTCGTTACGAGGAAGGACGAGCCGCCGCGTCGACGGATCTCAGCAATCAGTTCACCAAGCTGCGGATAATACAGGTTTTCTCCATTGAGCGAAATCGCAAAATGAATCGGGAACTTCGATTCATCCAGTTTCTTACTTCCTTTCGTATTTTCATTTCCGCCAAAACCTGACAACTGCTTTCGCTGCGCCCGGATAGCATTGTCGATCAATGTCTTTGGATCATCGATCACCGTGAAAGGGCTATTGTTTCTCTCACGCCAGCAGTACACGCAATCTAAGTCGCAGAAATTCACTGCAACAGTCATCTGCACGCACTGGTGCGATCGGATGCCATAGAACTTCTGCTTGTAACAATGACCTCCTGCGCGCAACGACTTCTTGGTCCATTCACAAACTTTGACGGCGCTATGGTCACCGATGAACTCATAGTGCTGCTTTTGGAGAAGTTTCTTGTATTCTTGGTTCATAAACCGCACCTTAGACTGCGTATTTAAATTTTTTTTGTAGCTGCCATCGCTTTCTCCTTATACGTCAAATCATGCAAATTTTTATATACCACACCAAGACCGAAGAGCTATAACGGGCTTGTAGCTCACCCTGGTAGAGCGCACCGTTCGCAACGGTGAGGCCGCGGGTTCAAATCCCGCCAAGTCCATATAAGAGCATAGCTCTTACCAACATAAGGGAGTGCCTCCCTTATCAACCCACGATGGGTGAGACTTCCTCCGCTTCGCTTCGGAAGTCTAACGCCTCACGACCACGCTATCAATTCACCTGACGGCGGGCACGAGGCTTGTCGAATACCGATCGCCATCGTCTCCTTATTGCACGAACAAAGCACG
>JACRKM010000087.1 GCA_016219765.1 Candidatus Woesearchaeota archaeon | reverse complement strand
GTTCATAGATTTAATCGATTTGCTATAGTTTACAAAAGAGGTGAAAGGATGGCAAAAAAAAGTTCGAGAGCGGCGATGGCCTGTCTCGATTGCGGGCAGTCCCCTTGTGCGTGTTCTTCGATGTGCGAGTCGAAAACGAAGTTTGTTGGTCAGTGCTATAAATTGTATGGTCTTGTTCTCGGAGCAGTGGCGCTTGGATTTCTTTTGCGGGATTTGGGAGTTTGGGCTTTTTGGAATGTTCAGTGGTGGACGGTAGCATTCCTTCTGGTAGCTTTGCACAAATTATTTAAGAAATGTCCATGTGCTCACTGTTCAAAGCGGTGAGTGCATCAAATGCCCTTTTCGTGCTTTTTTTCTTTCTTTTTTGTCATGCAAGAAAGGAATTCAGCCGTTTTTGTTTCCTGATATTGTCAACTAATTTACTTTCTTTAAGCAATGCTGTAAGATTCACGCCAAATTTCTTTTTCACAAAAGCGGCAGCGTATGTGAGCATTAGTTCTTGAGACTCGAATTCGAGAGGTTTCGCCTTCATGGCTGTGCGGGCCGCCTGGCGTACGACCCACACTCCAAGCGGTGCCCAGTATTCTCGCGTAATGAAACGCAGTGCAAGCACGGATCCGGCACCATGTTGTTTGCGAAGGTGTTCAAGGATTGCAAGGCGCGCCGCATAGTAGCCGCCAGCCGTATTCGCCGCATATGATGTTCGCCCGTTGTAGTTCTCGTAGTCTGTTGCAAATGACATTTCTTCGCCGATGATTGTTTCGAAGAGTTCATAGCTCCAGGGGCCAGGAAAGATAAGGATCAGATAATGGTTTCCTAAGTAGCTTCCGTAATATGCTTGATGTGCTGTAGTTTTGTTATCTTGAATCTCTTCGATGATCTGTTTGCTCAAGGTGTCGTCCACTGCCGTGATAGACCAGCGGGTTGGCACAAGCTTTCGTTCTTGTTTGACGCCGAGGTTTCCTGCACTGAAGATGCGTGTAAGGTAGTGCTCATCGATGTTTCGTCTGGCAAGTGCGCGCAGCGCTTCGGCAGCCTTCAAGTCGGTGTCTGAAACTATTTTTTCAACCCGTGTTGGAATTTTCGGATTTTCAGTCAATGTGATTGACTTGAGCGGGACTGATGGGCCGTGCGGCATCGCGTCTTGATTGATGTTGATTGCTAGGAAGGGGCGTTTGGAGAGGTGGATCTCTACGTCAACTGGTTTTTCTGCAAGCGACACCTCCCGCGATACATCTAAGAGCTTGTCGGCGGTGTGTTTGACGTGTGCTTTGAAGTTTGAGTTTATAAGGCTCGTGCGCAGGCCGATGATGCGTTCAATAGGGAAGTTATTTTCATACCAACAGAATGGATCATCATGGTGATCATATTGTTCAGTTCCTAAGAGTCCGACATTGACGTTTGGGTACCCGAATCGGCCGACGAAAATGTTTGGGGCCTCGCCGAAGAAATCCTGTTTTGCCGTCATGTTTATCTTGTGTTGCATACGCATCTTGTGGATGACTGGGCAGAATTTTCCATTGCCGCACAGGCGTCCTTTGCACTTGATGCAGTCAGCGATATTCATGGCAGGAGAAAAGCAAAGGGACATTATAAAAGTATCCGGCCTGGGCGAGGGGGGGGGCGGTTGAACGTAAGAGTTCTTCATCCGCGTTATGAAAAAGGCAGCCCAAACATTTAAAAATGAAAGCGTGTGCAGAATGATATATGGCGCTTCCAGCAGCCCACATCATTTTTCCGATGCTTATTGTGGAGACGTACCGTCGCTATTTCGCGAAGCCAAAGTTTTCGTTTCTCTATACATTTCTCGCAGGTTTTGCCGGCGCTTTTCCCGACGTAGACATTTTGGCAGGCATGCTCGTCACGTGGCTTACTGGGCAGGGCACGAATTTTCATCGAAGCATCACGCATTCACTCGTGCTCCCGATGTTCATTTTTATATTGTGTATTATTTGTGTAGTATTGTCAAAATACATGAAGAAGTATGCTTGGAAAAATGCTTGGAAAAGAAGATTTCTCGGTGCAGCATTCTTCCAGGGTGCGGCATTTCTGTTGCTCATCAGCGGATTTGGGATCCTGTCGCATTCGTCGCTTGACTGTCTTGCATGGAATGATGCGCTCTTGCTCCCGTTTAAGCGCGTGCAAGTCTGCTCGGGGATTTTAGTTGGTGCAACCAACGCCGGAATATTTGACGGGCTCCTTGTATTGTCGTGGTTTGTCATCTATGGTGGAGTCATTGCTGAAATCCGGCAATGGAGGAAGCGTAGCGCACAAAAAATAATGCAATCACCAACGCGGCCACTTAAAAATGTTCAAAAAGGAAAAACTCAAAAGGAAAAAGAATTCGTCGGATAAGAAAATTTGCAAAGGTGATTTGCAAATATGAAGTTCTTAGGCTCTGTAGAAAGTCTTGACAAGCCGGCACCGCGATGCTCGACGCATCGCTCACTCACCACCACGCCAAGCTCGTGATGACGACAGTAAATCAGAATCGCCGACATTCCCCGGATGGGGCATCCCCCTTGTCGGCGCGTTTGTGTTTATTTCTATCTCTCGCAAAAGGGCGGTGGTGGCGAGTGTGCCGGCACTATTTTCTACAGAGTCAGTTCTTAAGATACTGTCATCTTTTCGTCATCTTCATTTTTGCGCGATATTTGATTAAATCAAGCAGCTTATTTCTTCCTAGCGGAAGCTGGATTTCCGCGGCTTCTGCTGGTGTAATTTCTTTAAGCTGCTGATGCGGATTCACAAAGT
>JACRKM010000085.1 GCA_016219765.1 Candidatus Woesearchaeota archaeon | reverse complement strand
GGCTGCCCGGCACGCGGGAGTCTCATTTGAGATAGTACAGGAAGCGACGCATCACGGCCCTCTTCTCAGTAAGCCGTCGATGTTTATCGAGATAGGTTCAGATGAGAAGTGCTGGGAGGACAAGACCGCTGGTGAGATCATAGCGAAGACCATCCTATATCTTATCACAGCAGAGATTAAGCATTGCGAAGCCGTGTTCGTTCTTGGCGGCGGTCATTATAATCAGGTCGCGCAGAAGGTCATGCGTTCCACAAAATATGCTGTCGGCCACATATGTCCCAAGTATGCGTTGCCTTATCTTGACGCAGCGATGCTCGGTCAATTGATGGGGCGGTCAGGCAGTGTTCCCATCGCTATCCTTGACTGGAAAGGTCTTGGGCAAGAGAAGGAGAGGATCATCAGGATTCTTGAGGAGGCTGGCGTGAAGTATGTCAGGTCGGATCGTTTGGAATATTAGATTGTTCTCGTTTTTACAAGGCATCAAGCAAGAGTATCAAGGAAACCTGTGGCGGAAATTGTGCTGGTCGTTCTGATTCTACCGCCAGCCATGTTACATGAAGTTGAAAAAATTACTTCTTCGCAGGCGCCTTTCCACCGGCAGGAGATTTGCTTACAGCGGCGGCAGGTGTTGTGGATTTCGCTCCAGCAGCAGCGGCACCTGCAGTACCTTCAGCAGCAGGAGCTGCAGATGGCATCACTTCTTGTACGATCATCTGCGGGATGCCTGCTTCTGCAAGTTTGGCTTTGATCTCGCCCGTTGTCTTTCCTGTCATACCAGCAACGATCTGCTTTGCATGGTTGAGCCACTCTTCACGGCGGGCCTTGAGTTCTTCTTGCAGGCGCTTGCGCTCAACTTCGAGTGCTTTTAGTTCTTCAGCAGTGAGTTCGGTCTTGCCAGATGTAATTTCTTTATCGAATTTTCCGGCGTTCACCATGTCGATCGCGTCGTGGGCGGGAACGCCTTCGACTAGCATGCCCATAGATTGGCAAGTTCCGATAACTTCCTTAACTTTTTGTTTCAAATTTTTGCCAAGCAGAGAATCTTCTTTCATCTTTGCAACTTTGATAATCTGAACGATCTTGAGATCAGCAACTTTTTCGATTTTTGGATTGGCCGCGCCCTTCTCAACACCTGCTTCTTTCTTAATGAGCGCCGCCGCAGGGGGCGTGCCTACGGTGATCTCGTATTCCTTGGTTTCCTTGTCGATGTGTATCTTTACAGGAACTTGCATTCCTTTGAATGCTTCTGTTTTTTTGTTGATGTCGCTGACTACCTTTCCTATATTGACGCCCATTGGTCCAAGTGCTGGTCCAAGAGGCGGTGCTGCAGAGGCTTTTCCCCCTTCAACGAGTGCTTCAACAACGTCCTTTGCCATTTGATACACCAGTAATCCTATTGTGCGCTTTTCAACACATTGCAGGTTCTATATAAATATAGCCTATAAACATAACACAATCAAAGCTGCCAAAACGATTTTATCTGACTGTTACATAAAATCTTTTCCGCCGCTCTCATCGCCTGAATCACGCCGGATGACTTTGACAGCATCTATCTTGAGTGTAATTGGAATTGGTACTGCAGCTTCGACAAGCTCAACCACTACTTCTTGTTTCTGCTCATCGATACGCGAGATCTTTGCAGTCTCGCGCTTGAACGGACCCGATATAATCTCTACGATATCGTTCTTTCTGATGTTGAGTTCGCGCTTTACTTGCTCAAGCATGTGTTCTATTTCGTTATACTGGATTGTTTTGGGAAGAATTCCGCGCGCGTAAGGGATGTTGTGCGCTGCGGCTTCTGCATCTTGCCGGTTTCCAGCTTCGACAAAAACATAGCCGCGCATTCCATGCGGTCTGATGACGGCATAGACTTCAAGCTTTTTTTTCGCTATGTTGCTTGTCAAGAAGTCCATGACCTGGTCTTCGCGGTTTGCCGTGGTGCGCAGCGCATAAATTTGCGATGCTGTTTCTTGCAGTTGTGAAGCGACCTCGCTGCTTTCTTTGGTTGGTTGTGTGTTTGAATCACTCATAGCAGATCATAACCCCGATTTTTGGATGTTGTTTCTAAAAGACTAATTGTTTGATAAGTATGATCAAAAAGCCCAGAAGGCCGATAAGGATCATGCCGAGGCCGGAGACTTTGACAATGGTTTTGAATTCTTCTTTCGTCGGCTTCTTGGTCACTATGAAGACGCGCTTGCATTCGAGGACAAAAGATTTTAAACGCGCAAGTTGTTCGTTGATGTTCATTGATGTTCACGTGTTCGTACTTATCTTTATGTTCTTTTATGTTGAGTAAATCTTTAGCAGTTATTGCAAATTTTTATCGTAAAAACTCTATTCCAAGATCTTGTTCGATCGTGTTCTTTTGTTTTGCTGCAGTCTTTGCCTTTTCTACACGGCCGAAGATTTGGTTTGATCGTACGCCGGTGATGATTAGCATTACACGCACGATGTTGCGCAGGTCATCGGAGATCTGCGCCCCCCAGATTACTTTTGCGTCATCTGAAAGCCGTTCGGTAATGGTCTCGACGATCTTGCGCGCTTCGTCAAGGGTCATGTCGGGTCCGCCGCAGATGTTGATTAGCGCGCCTGTTGCTCCTGAGACGTCGACATCAAGCAGCGGGTTATTGACCGCTTTTTCCACCGATTCGACGGCACGGTTTTCCGTGTCCGCCTCGCCTACGCCGATGAGTGCAACGCCTCCATTGCCCATGACTGTGCGGATGTCAGCAAAGTCAAGGTTTACAAGCCCTGCTTTCGTAACCATCTCAGCAATACCTTTTACGGCATTCGTGAGGATCTCGTCTGCGACTTTGAAGGCAGTCTGCAGTGGAAGATCCGGTGCAAGCTCCAGAAGCTTGTCGTTCGGGATAACTATAAGTGTGTCGACAGTATTTTCAAGCTTTTCAAGTCCGATGATTGCGTTTTCGTAGCGGCGGTTGCCTTCCATCGAAAACGGAAGTGTGACGATGCCGACTGTAAGAGCGCCGATCTTCTTCGCGACTTCGGCAATTACTGGCGATGCGCCGGTTCCTGTACCTCCCCCAAGGCCGCAGGTGATGAACACCATATCGGCTCCTGCAAGCGCGCGCTTGATTTCTCCTTCATCCTCTTTTGCAGCTTCTTCGCCGATCTTGGGCTGTGAGCCTGCACCAAGTCCTCCTGAAATCTCTCGTCCTATCAGGATCTTTATGTCGGCGCTAGTGTAAAGCAGATCCTGAGCGTCGGTGTTGATTGCGATAGTCTCTGCACCTTGGATGCCGACTTCTGAAATACGATTGATGGTGTTGTTGCCGCCTCCGCCTGCGCCGACGACTTTGATCTTTTGTACTTGCTTTGATAGCAGTGCTTCAAGTTCGGCATCGAGTTCGTTGCGTTTTGCGCGGTTGCTTACGCCTGGGCCCATTCCTTTAGCATTTGTTGTTGCCGCGAATGCAGGAGTCGGGTTCGACCCGCTGCCAACGCCTGCGCGCTGTGTAGCATCTCTGATGAAACTATCCACTCTCAACACCTCCTACGTATCTAAACCTCTTTCAGGATGACGAAATTATTATTTATTGAACTTATTATTTATCGAAGTATATTCAATGAACGTGTGATTAAGGGTGATGTTTGTGATCATGATTGTGTTCATGGTCATGAACTTCTTCTGTATCATCTGTAGCATCAGTATGGCTCTGGTTTTCTTCTTTTTTTCCTGCCGGTGGTACCGTGAATGTGACATCTTTGATCGTTGGAACGCATTTTTTGATACGGCTGTTCTGTTCATCAAGTAATTCTTTCTGCACCGCGCTTTTTATGGTCACGTGCGCTTTTCCTTCTTTGACCTCGATGATGAATGCTTCTTTTTTTAGATTCAATCCTAATGTTAGGAGTGCGCAGAGTTTTTCAGTGTCGCTAGTCAAAAGACGGTTGACCTTGACCTTGTATGTCACCGCCTTTCCCGCGAATGGATGATTGAAATCAACAATAGTGCGGCCGCCCGTTACGTTTCTAATTGTTCCAAGTGCTCCATCGATATTGACTTGCAATCCGGGTACGGGTCTGATGTGCTGCTTGAGGAACACGTTGGAAGGGATCAGGCGAAGCAATTTTCCATCCTTTTTTCCGAATGCCTTTTCTGGCGGTAGTGTGATTTCGTGCTCCTTTCCGACTTCGAGATTCTCTAATGAATCGTCAAGCCCTTTTAAAATCTGGTTTTCCCCAATGCAGATTGAAATAGGTCCGTAGAGGGTCTTCTCGCTATAAATGTTCTCCTTTCTGGCGATTTCCGGATAAGTTGTGTCAAAAACAAATTCCGGGCTATTAATGTGGCCAGTATACTCTATTTCGGCGAAATCTCCCTTTTTAATAGTTGTTGTCATTTGAGTACCCTCTACTTCGAGAACAGACGAAGAGAAGAATAGGTTGGCCAAATCAGAAAGGATATTTAAATATTTTGGTCAAAATGGCTTGTTTGCAAGTTCGATTAAAACAGCTATAACTGCATTATTTCTAGGTCGTGCCCATCGGAACTGCATTGAAAAAATCTTCGACGGGGAAAAATAACACTCCTTCACGTTCTCATCTTCAGCATAATAGACTGACCT
>JACRKM010000084.1 GCA_016219765.1 Candidatus Woesearchaeota archaeon | reverse complement strand
GGCTCGTACTCCTGCACAGCAAAGATGAATGCGAGCGCAGTCATGGTCTTCTCACCACCTGACAAGCTCCGTATGTCAAGAAACTTATCTCCCGTGATGCGCACTTTGATGAGCATTCCTTCAGCAAATGGATCTTCTGGATTCTCCAGCACCAACTCCGCTTCGCCCTTCGTTGAGAGGGATGAAAAAAGTCGTTTAAAGTTACCCTGGAGCGCAACGAAAGTCTTCATAAAAATGACCTTCTTTTTATCTTCTATCTCCTTCATGAGCCCAAGCACGGCTTCCTTTTCCTTCTGCAGCACGTCCTTTTTGTGTAATAACTCATGGTACTCCTTTTCCGCAGTATCGTAAATCTCAAGAGCCTTCATGTTCACTGCACCAAGATTCTCAACCATCTTCTCAAACTGTGCAATCTCCTTTTGCAGAACACCGTCGGATTTCTCTGAGTCTACCTGCACATCCTTGAATTGCTCAAACTGCAACTGAAGGCCGCCAAGCTCTGCGCCAATCTTCGCCACTTCAAGTGCGATCGTGTTGATCTTGTGCTCTACCTTGCGTGCATCATCAGCAATCTTGTACGTCTTTTGTTCTCGCTTAGAAACTTCGTCGGAAAACTTTGTTCTCTTCTGGAAGAGATCCTTGAACTGCGCATAGAATTCTTTTTCCTTCTTTTCCTTTTCGACAAGATCAGATTCCTGCAGCTTGACGCGCTCCTTAAGCTGCTCAACCTCCGCATCAAATACTTCAATTTCCTTATCGTGGCCTTTGAGTATTTTCTTGATGTTCTCAAGCTCGGGCTCGAGCAGTGCTGTAATTTGCGTATCAATGTTCTTGATCTCTGAATTCAGCTTGATAAGAGACTCTCGCAACTCTGTGCGCTTTGCCTCAAATGCATTGAGCTCCGCCAGAAGCGTTGGGTTTCTGAGCTCTCCTATCTTGTCGCGCAACTGCTGTTTCTTGATCTTCAAGTCTGCCAGCAGACGATTCTTCTCATTGATCGTCTTCGTGATCTTTTCAAGCTGCTCTTCAATCTTCTTGATCGCTGAGTTCAGTTCACCCTTTACTTTCTTGTTTACATCTATATCTCCTGCATCAAGATGCAACGTCTTTTCCATCGTAATAATCTCGCCTTCAAGGTTGGCCTTCAGTTCACGCAGGCGCGTAATGCGCTCTTCTTCGTGAATTTTCTCTTTCTCGAGCTTTGCAATCTTGCTTCCCATCTCGGCGCTGATCTTCTCATACTGCTCGATCTGGCCGCTCACTTCCTTCTCATTAAATCCGAGCCCTTCGCGTTTTTGCCTGAATCCGCCCTGCATCGCGCCGCTCATCTCAACAACATCGCCATCCAAGGTCACCATTTTTGCCGTGCCAATCCCAAGCCGTCTTGCCGTCTCGATGTCGTCCACTATGATTGCGTTCTCGAATACGTAAGCGAACACAGCCGAGTATTGCGGACTATATGTGATCAAGTCAACCGCTTTTCCGTGAACACCGGGTTTTCCCTTAAGGCTGTCGCTTGCTTGAGCATCAAATCTTCCTCTAATCTTGTTAAGCGGCAAGAAGGTAGCGATTCCGAGCTGGTTTTTCTTCAGGTACTGAATGCATTCAGCAGCAACCTTATCGTTTTCGACCACAATGCTCTTGATCTTGTTTCCAGCAGCCACTTCAAGCGCCAGCGAGTACTTCTGGCTCACCTCACCAAGCTCCGACACTGTGCCGTGGATCCCCTTGATCTTTTGCGTCTTCTTCATCTCAAGAATCCGCGTGAGGGCGATATTTGCTCCAAGTTTTTCCTGAATCTGCGCTTGCCTGCTCGCGAGTTTTGAAAGATGCTCGTGCGCTTCGAGCAATCTTCGCCGGGCATCTCCCAATTCTGCCGCTTTGTTTGAGCTCTCAGCCAGAAGCTGCTGCAACTCAACAGTCAGTTTCTTGAATTCGGCCTTCTTTTGTTTGAGAATGTTAATCTGTTCCTTATTCTCTTTCTCTACCGAGAGGACTTTCTCTATCTTTTCATCGATCGCCTGCACCTGAAAATCTAGTTTGTCTTTTTCTCGGATGTCCTCCTGCTGTTTGAGCCGCATATCCTGAAGCTCTTTTGCGATATCTTCCGAATGCCTGTCGCACACATCGATCTCATTTTCAATGTTGCCTACATCATCAAGCTTGTTCTTCTGCCGGAATGCAACGATGCTCGCTTCAATATCTTTTTGCTCCCGGGATTTTTGGCTGATTTGCTGCTCAAATGCCTTCTTCTCTGCCTGGAGAACCTTGATCTTGTTTCCGACCTCGGCAAGATTCTCCTTGAGCCCGTCCTTGCGATTTTTTATCTTAGCAATCTCGTCGCGGCATGACTCTGCGCGATTCTTACACGTAGCTAGATCAACTTTGAGCTTCTCAACTTCCTTGTGCAGCACAAGCTGTTCCTTTTCGCCGCGCGTCTCGATTTCTCTGTTTATTTTCTCAATCTCTTCCTTGCGCGACTTGATCTCTGTATGCAACTCTGCTAACTCCTTGTTGAGTTCGTCGAGCGACTTTTGATGCTGCGCTGTACGCTCATCAAGCTCTTCCTTCTCCGCTTCTTTTTGCTTGATCTGGCGATAAAGAACTGTCGCACGGT
This sequence comes from Candidatus Woesearchaeota archaeon, assembly GCA_016219765.1. Lineage (GTDB taxonomy): Archaea > Nanobdellota > Nanobdellia > Woesearchaeales > UBA11576 > JACQX01. The sequence continues at coordinate 1,118 of JACRKM010000084.1, read as the reverse complement.
TAACAGTAATCTTTGAATCGAGCTCCTGGTATTTCTGCGCCTGATCACGTTCCTTTTTGAGTTCCTTGAGATACGTATCCCGCTCAGTGAGAATGATTCCTGCTTCCGTGAGCTTGCCGTCGACTTTCTCGAGCTCGTGAATTGCTTTCTGCTTCTTATCCTCGTATACTGAAATGCCGCTGATCTCTTCGATCATCTGGCGACGTTCAATAGAACTCATGTCTACAAGCGCAACGATATCTCCTTGCAGGATGATGCTGTAACCATCGGGATCGATCTTCGCAAGTGAGAGCAGCTCCCTGATCTGCATGCGGGTGCGCACTTCATCATTGATCTTGTACACGCCCTGTCCGTTCTGTTTTACAAGGCGCGTTAGCTTCACTTCCTGCTCGTCGATCGGAAACTCCTTCTTGCTGTTATCAAACCAAATAGAGACCTCGGCAAATTTTGCAGGCTGCTTGAGCTTGCCGCCATTGTAGATCAGGTTGGCGCTTTTTTCTGCACGCATTTCTTTTGTGGAAGATTTACCAAGAACGAAGCAAAGGGCATCAATCACATTGGATTTTCCTGAACCATTTGGTCCAAGGATGCAGTTGAAGTCTTTGCCAAACACGAGCTCTGTGCGCTTGGCAAATGATTTGAAGCCGTGCATGACGAGTTTGTTAATCAGGGTCATGATCGATCAACTTTTGAATAACTTTTTGAATGACTTTTTAATATACGTATTATATCCGGATTATCGACAGTCATAGTATTTGATGAAGATATACATTTGTCTAAGAAAAAATCCGCAATTAGCAAGCAGATTATTAAAGCCAGTAGTGCTCACTTTTCATTCCTTTTTTGCATCGTTAGACTCTTTGGTTTGTCCCTTTATTTATAAAGGCTTGCTTTTACAAACCCAAAAAGAAATCGTTAAATCGCCTTTCAAAACTGTTTTCTAACCCAAAAGTGACTACGTTGCTCTGCCGGAGAGACCGAATTGACCTATTTTAGTATGCTTAATCTTGTGTGAAGAATCTTGCTCCAGTTCAAGGGCTTTGCTGCGAGCCCTTCCCTCATCGCAGGTGTCAGCCGCCGTTTCTTCTCGATGAGGTTATGGCTCACTGCGAATATCT
>JACRKM010000083.1 GCA_016219765.1 Candidatus Woesearchaeota archaeon | reverse complement strand
CGATGAGCAAGGACATTAAGAACTTGACAGAGATAAATCTGCAAGTTCGCGAACTCATAGATGACTGGGCAGATGAATTCACCCTCATTGAACAGACGAAGGAAAGCATCGCAGACCTGCTTGGAAAGACACGCACCATTGAAGAGCTCCAAGAGGAGATCGCAACAGCCAAAGAAAAACTGGCTGTAAGTGAACAACTCAAGGAAAAACTTCAGCTGGAGCTTGAAGAGCTGAAGGCTGGATCCGACTTCTCCCAATTCAACGGAATAGACTCTGAAAAGAAACGATTATGGCGCGATGTCAAAAGCGTCGAAGATGATATATGGCACGTGTTTAGCGTCCTGGACAGGCCATTAAGAAAACTGCAGCGGGTCATTGTAGACAACAAGCACATCCTTGATTCCTACGTCGCGAACCCGCTCAACGCGCTGCTCGAGGACCACACACTTGAGATCGTTAACATCCTCCAAAAGCTGCGCCTCAATGTGGAGGACGGGACCCTCGGTTTTGTAGACAAAGAAAAAGAAAAGATCCTGTCACGCATCGATGAACTCAGCAAGCTTGCCCTTGCTGCAAAGCAGGCGAAGTACCGAGAAATGCGTGGCGCGATGAGGATCATTGATGAACAATTACGGTCAACCAAAGTATTGCAGGATATAGACAATGTCATCTACAAGATCAATCATACACAGGAGCAGATCGCGCGCAATGCTGAACGCCTCACAGCCTTGCAGGAGCAGGAATCAAAAATAGCACTCGGTGGCCTGAAGACGACTGTTGCAGAAAGACTAAGCAAGATATCAGGGAAGGATGTGCAGGTAGTATGAAACCGGCCGTGTGGAACATCCTCTTCTTTTGCATTGGAGTTGGCGCTTTTATCCTTGGAGCATATCTTGTGTCAGAATTATTCTTCAAATTTGTCAAGTTTTTTGTTGGTTTCATACTCATTCTGCTCTCCATCCAGCTTATGTTCGGGAGCCTTAATGCCTTTGTGTGGAGGAGAAGGATGCGACACCAGCCCAATGATTAATGCAACCAGGATCTATTAGGAACATGCCTATTTAAAGGGGTAAATCATTTAAACACGATTTCTTTTTGCCGGCAGCATGAACGGCACGAACGAAGAACTCAATGCATTCACGAGAATATTTATTTCTCAGCAGCTCGAGAATGTTGTATGGCTGCGCGAGCGCTGCTATCAGGTGCCTGTCAACGTTCATGATGTAAGCAACCGTGTCAGCAGCGCGTTAAACAAAGAACCTTGTGCTGCTGGAACGTTTCTTGGCACACGCAAGAAGGATCGCTTTAAGCCGAGCATTGCACTTATCGACATTCTTTCATCAAAAACTGATCGCCACGCAGTCATCGACGACCATTCAGCGTGGCTTTTTCTCTGCGGGCGCGACGTGTTTGGAAAATCAATCAGTTCCTGTACTGTTACTCGAGGTCCGGCCATTGTTCTAAATAAGCAGCAAGAAGTGCTTGGATATGGAGAAATCGTTTGGCCCATCACTAACAAGGACAACATAGCAATCAAGAATAAGCTTGATCGTGGAGATTTCCTGCGCCGCGAGATGACCAAGACGAAGCGAAAGATGCAACGATGAAAACTGTCCGCAAGGTCATCGGCATAACCTCGGGCGCCGCATTGCGGCCCGGTAGATGATTTTGTGATGCTAGCAACCATATATCTCACGGCAGTATCTTACGGCAGCCATATCTACAATAGGTATATTACAATAGGTATGTAGGTGTGTAGAATCGTGAATACCATTAGCGGCGCAAAGCTTGAAAAGTACTTCCTGATAACTGAAAAAGCTCTCGCTGCTGCAAAGAAGGCTCCTGTAAAGAAAGATCATAAGCAGGATGTTGCAGTCATCCTTGACATGGTCGAAAGGTACGTGAGCGACGCGCACCACTTTGAAAAGACCGGAGACAAGGTCCTCGCGTTTGCCGCGCTCAATTATGCACATGGCTGGCTCGACTGCGGAGCACGCCTGGGATTATTTGTTGTCAATGATAGCACATTATTCACCGTAGACAACGGATGTTTGGAGTGATGAATGCAATGAAAATCGTGATCATCGGTACAGGAGCTGTCGCGTCGATAGCATCGCACTTTCTTGCAGCAGATAAGGATGTGAAGGAGCTCGTCTGCGCATCCAATGATTTAGCTGGCGCTAAGAAATTTATCGATACCAAGAACGCGAAGATCCGCCTTGAACACGTCGACGCTTCTGATGCTCAGTCTGTCCGCGAGGTCGCCAAGGGTGCTGACTTAGTCATCAATGCCAGCCTGCCAAACTTCAATCTCATCATTATGGAAGCCGCGATTTCTGTCGGCTCAAATTACCAAGACTCATGTTCGCTGCTTGCTGATAATAAGACGGCAGAACAGCTCCAGCTGCACAAGAAATTCAATGACGCAGATCGGATTGCACTCGTAAACACAGGCGTTGCGCCCGGTGTAACAAACCTGCTCGCGCGCGAGGCCGCAGACCAGCTGGATAGCGTATCCGACATCAAGATCCGGCTGGTTGAAGAGACACAAGGGACAGAGTACATCTCATCATGGTCGCCGGTAGTCGTCATGGACGAGTTTTCTTCACCGCCTCTTGAATACCGTGATGGCGCGTTTCAGTTTGTAGAGCCGTTCGAAGATGCTGAAGACTATGAATTTCCCGAGCCATTCGGCAAACGAAAGACGTTCAATATCTATGGTGACGAAGTTTCCACCATTCCACTCTACATCAAAGTAAAAAATGTCAACTTCAAGGCCGGCGGTGCAGACGTCGAGATCGGCAAGGTATTGCATAAGCTTGGGTTGTTTTCCAAAAAATCAATTCTTCTGGACGGTAATAAAGTAATTCCATTGCACTTCTTTTCGAAACTTGTGCCGCCTGTACCGTCGCCACAGGAACTTATAGAATGGATAAAATCCGGAGTAGTGCAGAATGCGGCCTTCGTATCTGCAGTTGAAGTCATTGGCAAGAAATCCGGCAAGATGGTGAGCATCCGGGAAACAGCGTTGTATCCAGACCTAAAGCAGATCTTTAAGAAATTTCCTGGCACGACTTAGATTGCCTATTCGTCCGGCATTGCGGTGGCGGTGTTCGCAAAGGCGATATTCAAGATAAAGGAGCGCGGTGTGCTGCCGCCAGAAGCGCTTGACGCGGATGTCAGAAAATATGTCATTGATGAACTGAGAAACAAGGGCGTGGTGATTGAAGAAGTTCTTTCAACCCTATAGACAACAGCGCCGCACAATCTTGTTGTATGATTCAGGGATGCTGTAATGTTAATATTTTTGTCCTCTGCCATGTTTGAATAATGCTTGCACCGCATTCTTCGCTCCGCTCCACACCAACGAGGGATTCGCGATAAGCCTTCTCTTAATGTATGAAATGCCGCTTCCTGGTGAAAGTTCGCACGGCATGTAGAATCGTACTTTGTAACCGCGTTCCTGCAGTTCTTTGCTTGCCTTGTATCCTTCCTGCACGCCTTTGAGAAACTGGAAT
>JACRKM010000081.1 GCA_016219765.1 Candidatus Woesearchaeota archaeon | reverse complement strand
CGCTAGGGAGAAATTTCTGGATGTTCGGGTTGGGTTTCTCGTATCGATTTACAGATAGGGTCACGATGCAGCAAAGGCTGATGTATTCCATTACACCGCGCGAGCGAACGTATCAGTTTGAGGGTGAAGGAAAAGCAACCTATGCAGGGCAAGAGTTTAATATAGGGCCTGTTGAGCTTACTCACGAAGAGAGCGGCAACATCCTGGGCTGGCAAAGTGACTTTAGGTACACGCTGGCTTCAACACGCAATGACGGCATGCGTTTTGTTAGCGGTCTGGGTGTGGGGGCGTGGTATTTCGGTTACGGTGAAAGCAAACTGACAGGAACCCCAAAGCAATTTCCTGACTACCGTGCTACGGTCACAACCAGCTATAATGGCTTTGCTCTTGAAGGGCACCCGTTGCTTGGGCTCGAATGGAGAATGATCGAAGGCCTCCAGCTGAACGTGAATGGGGCGCTTTCGATTGGGTATGCTTCGATTTGGGTGGATCCTCCCAATGAACTCGTTAAGTTTGATCCAAAGCGATACGAAGGACCGATACTCGCACCACGAGCCGACTTTTCGCTGTCATATCATTTTTAGAAAAATTGCGTGATGATGGAGGAGGTTGATCATGTCGATACTTGAACTGATTACCGGCAGCATGTCCTGCGGAAAGACAGAGGAATTGCTGCGCCGCATTCACAATGAGCAGAAGGCAAGAAAGAACGTGCGTATATTCAAGCCAGTGATAGATGTTTGCTACAGTGTTTCAACAGCCAGTTCGCACAACCGTTCAGAATTTCCGGCAATCTCTGTAGGGGAGACTCGCGATATCTACAAGCACCTCGTTCCATCTGTCGAAGTGGTCGGGGTAGCTGAAGTCCAGTTCTTGGACGACAAGATTATCGATTTCTGTCTTGAGCAGATAGCGCAGGGGCGCAAAGTTATTGCAAGCGGAATCAATCTTGATTTTCGTGGAGAGCCGTTTCATTTTCGCAACTCACAACGGCACATCGGTGATTTGATGGTTTATGCAGTTACGCAAACACTGCGCGCGCGCTGTGTTTATCAAGTGAAAAAATATCGTTCGCGAAAGATGATAAACTGTGATGCTGAGGCCGACTATACGCAGCGGCTTATTGATGGCAAACCCGCGCCGTATGATAGTCCAACCATCATGGTTGGGTCAAAGAAGCCTGATTCATACAAAGTGGAGTATGAAGCGCGCTGTGCTCGACATTTTGAGCGGCCAAAACCTTTAAATGTTAAGAAAAAATGAGCGAGAAGGAAATATGAGTTTGTCCAAAAAAGTATTGTTGGATATTCTGGAATATAATATTGAGAGTTATGTTAGTCAGTATCGTAAAAACTTCGGCTCGGCTGCTGAGAGCAGCTCTACGACGTCGAGTATTCTTGGTTTTTACAATCAATCCCGCTTGTGGGATACATACAATGTACTTGTGAGCGAATTAGGTGAGTCAAACAAGTATTTCTGATCAATAGCTGCAGTAGTCAGCCACGCGTGTTTCATCTTCTTCTTTATTTCGCCATCATCGTCTTGTACAGCCGGTACCCACCAAATACAAGCAACGCGAGCACTATCCAGCCGATGAGGTTCGACAATGTCACAACGATGCTGTCAAAACTTTGCACAACATTTCTCACAAGCTCCCGTAGTCCTGTGAATTCATAGAATGATTCTTTCACTTCATGCTTCTCTTCAAGCGTTACAGTGATCGTCGAGTAGTCGGTCTGCCGGTCGATATTCACGAGCTGTTTCTGGATGTTATCGATGCGCTGTGTATACTCTGAGAGTTTCTCTTCAAGACGGATGATGTCTTCGATCTTTTCTGCCTTGTTAAGAAGCTCTTCAACGCGTTTCTTGAGCTGTTTTTGCGTCTCGAGGTCAGACTTTATGTCATAATACTGGCTTGTGAGATCGCTCGCGTCTATATTGAGATTCTTCACTTCGGCCGCATTCTTGAGTTCGCTAATGGTCGCATCGAATGCTTCGACCGGGACCTTGAGAACTGTCTGATAAGTACGGTAGGTCAGGGCATCACCGACGGCAGTCTTATATTCATTTTTTGAGATGTAGAATCCTTTGTTCTGGCCGATAATGGTCTCTATCTTGTTCTTTGCAGATTCGTACTGATCCTTCTCAACTTCAAGTGCAAGCCACCCTGTTTTTCGTATTTTCTTATCTGCGCCAGGCACGTATCCTGATTCATCGCCAGGGTATGGTGGCGGGATCGGAGAGGGATACTGTTCAAGGTTCGCATCTGCCATCATCACTTTGCTTTGAGCGCCCATCACGCCGCCGAACGCTTGACGTACAGCACCGGCTTGAGCACCTTCTGAAAAACCATCACCGAACGACTCAGACGGTCTAAATGGCACAGAGTTACTTGTGCCGAATACGTAAAATAGAACAAGGACGATTACTGCTATCCAGATCAGCCCCTTGTTCGCATTGTAAAAATCGGTCACCCGCATATTCCAGCGTGTTTTTTGTTTTAGGCTTGTTTCTTTGTTCACGATATCACCTGAAAAGCAACATCATGAAACGGATACACCGCACATATAAATATGTTCTCTTGACTTCAAGATGGATTAAATCCATTAATCACATATCTCTCTGCTTCCAAATTTTCTGTAAATTATGTGCTATACACGCCAACTAGCAGTTATAGTTTATGAATTATGGGACGGCCTGACAGATTAGTCCCAATAAAGTTCGAGTTCCTAAAAAAAGACGGCGAAGTGGAGGATTCCTATCTATAAACCATGCAAACCACAATCGGTTCTAGAAAAGCCCAATCAAACTTTTAAAACATCTGGCGAAGTTTTTGTGCATAACCCGGTTATTATTATCGAAATCCCCGCTACGAGAAACTTTATAATATCCATCAATTCATCTAATATTTATGAGAAGCCCTGAAGTTGATAAACAAATTGAAGAAGCAATTAAGTTTCTGGTTTTTGTGATCCATAAATCTGGAAAAAATCCGAAACCAGTAATTTTACATAGTATTAGAGTCGGACTTAATCTTTACATTTTAGGATATGATAAAGATATTGTGATTGCAGCCATTTTGCATGATGTTATTGAAGATACCAATACAAAAATTGAAGAAGTGAAATCAAAATTCGGCTCTAAAGTCGCAAAATTGGTTGAAGCAAACAGCTTTGATGACTCTATTGCAGACAGGACTGAGAGATACAAAGAAAATTTTGAGCGTTGCCGCAAAGCTGGAAAAGATGCCTTAATCATCAAAGCTGCTGACTTTTTTGATAACGCTGATTATTACAATCTTGCTTCAACCAACGAGTTAGCAAACTGGCTGCTTGAAAAACTGAAGTATTTCATTGATAATTCTAAAAAGGAGCTAAAAGATGAAGCTCTCTATAGAGAAGTGGTTAAAAAATATATGGGAATTGCAAAAACCTAAGTTTGCCCTTCGCCCAACGCTTCTGACACAATTCGAAACAGCGCAATATGAGAAATTCTTCCGTGATTATACCACATTTACTCTTTTTAGAAGAATACTATCTTAAAAGATGTTAATATAAAGAAATGTTGAAAGCACGCCAGCCTATATATTGCTAAAGTTTTTCGAATACTGACGAACGTTGCAGTGTTAGGAATAATTTTCTTGGTGGGATTACCTTATTTAGAGACCGGGAGGAACTACCATGAAGAAACCAAAATCACTCATAAGTGCCCTTGCAGTAGCACTTGGATTTGGAAGCATTGTCCAATGTGGTGCAAGCGATCCAGAGATCGTTGCTGCTAAGCTTTCTGCGACAGTTGCAACTCAGAAGAGCAGCTACCGCCGCGGTGAGCGCGTGCATCTCACGTCATCTGCAGACACGCAAAGCAAAAACCAAACATCCGCCTAAGACCTCTCGACAAGCAACCAGTTTCCCGCAATGCCAAGCCATTTCAGGCCACTCAGCGATTCGCAT
>JACRKM010000079.1 GCA_016219765.1 Candidatus Woesearchaeota archaeon | reverse complement strand
TATCCTTAGAAACACAAAAAGATCAAAACCGAAAAGCAGCGCCACACGTGCCGGATCGCGATCTCAAAGACTACGACAAAGATCGTTTCGAATTGGATGATATTTAATTAATGTTCGATTGAAAAAACAGATATGAAAAATGATGTGAATAAACGCGAACAAGCGGATAAATATATATAAAGATAATCCGATCATCGGTTAGATTATCTGTTATAAACAACCAGAAGGACTTGTATGAAAAAAAGAGGATCTGCACCAAAGAGGCGCGAGGCTCATCCGTCTGCATCTTTCGCAATGATGGGCGAGAATAGACCCACCGATGTCGGCGACTTGCATCAGTCTTCTCAGCCTTCTACGCCATTCAAAAACATTCTAGGAAAAACCGCATTTCCAAAATCCAGACTCTTTAGAAAAGAAGTAGATCTTCTTCAACGAGAGATAGAAAAGCAGACAGAATACCTTCTCCACCCGCTTGAATTTCACATCATCACCCTCTTTGTTTCGCTCGTCATCCTCGGCATCATCTTTCGTTCCCGAGGAATCATTCTTTACATCGGCATAATGGGAGCAATGCTGCTCATTGGCTCTGTACTGCATAAACACGGGCACGTGACTCACCACGTAGCGAGAATGCTTGCACTTTTCATAGTTCCAGCATTTATTGCTGCAATCTTTATGCCAGATGCACTGTTATTGGTGCTGCTTGGTATATTTATCATATCATTCGTATCCTCATTCATCATTCACTACTGGCACGACCGCGTCCACAAGCTTACGCAGATCATGGTCGTCAGCGTGTATTCACGGACCGTATCGCTCACGGCCGCAGTTTTGGTGCTTGTGCTCCTCCCGTCATTCGTATTGGCTGATGCGTTTGTGAGCTTCACATATGTACTTGCAACCATCATCCTTCCTGCAATATTTGTGTACTTTTTCCTCAGCAGATTCATGTACCTGTATTTCTTTGACCACCGACACGCGCGTCTCGATGCCAAAAGATCTCTGCACCAAACAGTAATTTTCACCGGAGCATTTCTCGCAATCGTGATCGTCCTTTATGCTGCTTTCGCGAGCGTGTTTTACACATCACATACGAGCCGCCTGAGCGATGCAGTAGATGAACGCATCAGAGATACTGCCGCACTCCAGAAAACTCTCGAACATGCTCCGGCCACTCTGCGCAATGCAGAAGTGTTCAAGGAACTCGACTATGCCGCATCTCTTCACATGAGCAAGCTGGGAACCCTGCACTCAAGCATCGACACAAAACCATTTACGTTTGACATGGCGCTCGACGATTCATATTTTACGGCGGCCGTGCAGTATGCTGGCACGCTTCTATCTCTCTCGCAATACCAAGAACAATTATTTGATGCAAAAGAACAACTTTCCTCAGCATATCAACGAGTGCAAGAATCGGTACGCGGAGATGCTCATTTACAGAATGAAAGCGCAAAAAGCGCAACTTTGGAAAAACGTATCGCATCTCTCCAGGCCGCGACTCAACATTTCAAACCCTCTGAAATGCCCGGCGAGACTCTTGAATGGACCGACCGGCTTGACGATCCCGCCGTTCCCGTATCGTATGTCGAAAAGGAGGGCCTTGCATGGCTGCTGACACGACAACAATCCCTCAATATTGTCTACCGCAACCAGAACTTGTTTGAAGAGCGGGTCTTTTTTGTACTTCGCAACACACTGCTCTTTCGCGACACACTGCGCCTGAGCAGCCATTCTCTATTGTTGCGTGAAGAGCAACAACTCACAACACCCCTTCTTACAATGTTCTGGCAGCGACGCGCTATCGATGAGTCTCTGCTTTCCAAAACCCTGCGCCTCGAACTTATCGCGCAGGAGGCCGGCCGCCTCAAATCAGCACCCGTGTGAGGAATGCCAGATGAGATTTTCCAACACCGCACCTTCGCACTGGGAAAGCATCAAAGAGCTAACACTGCTATTGCGCAATCATCTCCTCGCCTTCATTCTCGCACTATTCATCCTGACGTTCTTGTTCTCTTCGCTCATCCCATTTATCGGCTCACTCATCTTCGTCACAGTTCTTCTCTACGTCGTACATGAATTACACTTCAACAAACACTTGTATGAAACATACGAAGTATTCGGAATCTTCGCAGTTTTCTTACTAACGCTCCTGTTTCTCTTCATACTGTTATACGACCTTCTCACACTCACTCTTCTCGTCGTCTACATTCTTTCACTCCTCATATCAGCATACCTGTATGTGCACCATGAACGAAAAGAGCACTTCGCTAAGATCATGATAGCACAGTTCTACTCGCACGTGCTTGCTGCTGCCGCAGCGGCGGCCATCACAACAGGCTTAGCATGGCTGGCCCTTCCAACAGACTTTGTCAACTTCTGGTACATTATCGCATTTATCGCGCTTCCAGCGATATTCTTTTATTTTTTTGCCACACTATTCTTCTACCTGTATTTCTTTGACCGTAAACATATCGTCATCGATCTTCGCCGCGGCGCCAAGCATGCCGTCGTATATTCCTCTGTGGCACTCGCCATCCTCATCGCCGGATTTGTTGTCACTTCATCCCTGCTCTTCAGCTCTCAAAAAAATACCATCCTCGACGTAATTGATGCTACCAATACGGATATAGGAGACGCTATTGCAACACGAGCTAAAGAACTCGAGACGCAGACCGGGTTCTCGCAGACCGAGTTCTGGGACTTATCAGTCGTAAGAGGCCTCCTTGACTTCCTTAGCGCACAACAAACAGCGTTAGATGGCCTGCGGACACAAACACTCACAACGCGATTCTCGATCTTGAACTTACTCAAAGATGAAACCCATACAACCCTCACACCGATACGTGTGAAACTTGATGCAAATATAGTATACGCACAAAGCGCTCTTGACACAATTAATGAAGCACGGGCATCATATGATTCATTGAACAAAATGTATGGGACACTGAACAACACCGCATTCACCCTGCAGATAGACGGCTACGTCAGCGCACAAAAAAAGATTCTGGGGGAACGATTCATCGAGCGTTCTCCGTCATCAACCATATTGTTTCTTGAGGGCAAGCTCACACTGCGGGATCCATCATTTGGCAAACAATTTGGGGACGGCGCACTGCTCAATTACGCGTATGCTCACGGTCTTGATTACCTAAGTCCGGAAGTGTGGCCGTCGCACAATAGCATCTTTGTACGCAATATCGCAGCACTTGTACAGCATACAACGTTATTTCAACATGCGGTGCTTCTGGCCTCGTCTGCAAACATCGCCCGCGAGCACGACGATGAATATTCTCCGCTTCTTGACTTGCTAATTTCTGGAAGAACCACATTAGAAACTCCGCTGAGCGAAGCGGTCCGT
>JACRKM010000075.1 GCA_016219765.1 Candidatus Woesearchaeota archaeon | reverse complement strand
GAAAAATATATGAACAGATGGATTTTCGTATGAAAAATGTCAAAAGCAAGGAGGAATTCATCATGTCTCAAGAAATTTTAATCCCACAAACACGAATGATTAAAGCAAGGCTCTTTGAAGCGTTTCAGGCTAATGGTTTAGAAGCCGCACTTGAGGCTTGCATTGAAGCAAAACACACTCCGCTTTACATGCCTGAAGTTGTTGATGAGCGAATTGCTGCAGCAGAAGATTCTCCGCTTTTCCAAAACTGGTTGACGACACCAAGTGTCCGTGTGACTGGAAAATCTAAAGGTGGTAATAAAGTTGTTGTGTACGGCCACGTTCCCAATTACTTTTCTAACCCGTCAAATATCCGAAAAGCTCGAGAAGCAGGATTACGCAACGGCGCAGGAATCATGCCAGAACCTGAATTCTACACATTGCTCGATCGTGAAGACGGTAAAATTGTTTTTGTTGTTGATTATGATAGACTGCGTAAGTCGAATTCAGACGTTATTTCTGTTGATGATGCCCTTCAACACCCTCAAACTATTCCATTCCTGGGTGGAAAAGAACGTGCCGAACAATATCTTGTAAAACATAAAGCTGTCTACAGTAAAAATATTGGCATCTGGCACTCTGATGATCTAGACGAGAAGCCTCTTGGGCGTCTCTTGTTCCTGGGCTACTACGGCAACTACGGCCTCTATGGCGGCAGCGTCCTCTACTACTTTGGGCGCTTCCTCGGGGTAGGAGCGGCGGAGCCGCGAGAGGATGGTCTGGTGCGTGAAGCGCACGCGTGCGGTAGAGAAAGCCCGTACAGATTCGGGTGCGGTTGTTGAGCCAAGACTGGAAGATATTTTAGAACTTGGAAGACAACACGTTTCTCCTGCAGGTCTTGCAGCTTTTGAAGCTGCTGTACGCGCGAAGTACGGATAATTCTTTCAGTTACTTTTTTATGTTTTTAGTATTTGTTTAGTTTTTTTCTCGGCATTAATTCTCTGCTTCACTGCTTCTTCGACAGCACCGCGCCAGGTTCGTGATTTATGATTTGTAGAATATGTCGATAATCAGCAATCTCTGCGACGCCCGACATCCTTACAGGAAACCTGTCGTGCGTCGACGAGCGACAGGGTGCCCTCAAAATGATTCTTTTTGTATATTCGGAAGGTGACCGAAGGTCGCCTGATGTTGCCAGCGTATATCTACGCTGCAGGGATGTCGCGCGTCGCAGGGTTGATTGATGCTCACTGGCTCGTCAAATAGCGAAGCACAAAATTCGGAAAGGTGGCGGAAATTGTGCTGGTCGTTAAGCTTAAGGCGAAGTTCGTCTAAGCTTTCCACGTACCCGCCAGCGCAATCTTTAAATATGCATTTCAAACAGTTGCGCATCATGGCTTCAGTTATTCCGGATATCTACGATCCAAAGAAGGAAGAACCAAAGTGGCAGAAATTCTGGGCTCAAAATAAGATTTATGATTTTGATGCTAATTCAACGGCGGAAGTTTATTCCATCGACACTCCGCCTCCAACAGTATCCGGAAAGATGCACATCGGCCACGCATTCTCCTATGCTCAAGGAGACTTTGTCGCCAGGTTCCACCGCATGCTTGGAAAAAATGTATTCTACCCCTTCGGCACTGATGACAATGGCTTGCCGACCGAGCGACTTGTCGAGACGCTCAAAAAAGTACGATCGACCACTATGTCGCGCGAGGACTTTGTCAAACTTTGTGAACAGACACTCAAGGAAATCAAGCCAGCGTTCGTTAAACCATGGCAGGATCTTGGAATCTCTGTCGACTTTGCACAAAGCTACTCAACAATCGATAAGCATTGCCAGCGAACAAGCCAAAAGTCATTTCTTGACCTGTGGAAAAAACACCGCGTGTACCAGGAAGAGACGCCAGTGAGCTGGTGCATCAAATGTCAGACAGCGATTGCGCAGGCAGAATTTGACAACATAGAGATGAAGAGCCACTTTAATGATGTTGTTTTCAAGGTTGGAGGGCGCGATGTCGTGATTGCTACCACGCGACCCGAACTCCTCTGCGCATGTGTAGCGCTCATTGCGCACCCCGATGACAAACGCTACACGCAGCTGATTGGAAAACATGCGGTTGTTCCATTGTTTAACTATGAAGTTCCGATCATTGCCGATGAGAAAGCCGACCCTGAGAAAGGGACAGGAATAGTTATGTGCTGCACGTTCGGAGACAAGACCGACATCGAGTGGTGGCACAAGCACAAACTCCCTCTGCGTGCAGTGGTCGAACGCCACGGGTTGCTCAACGAACTTGGCGGAAAATACAAAGGACTCTCGCTCAAGGACGCTCGAACACAGATTCTTGCAGACCTCGATGAACAAAAACTGCTCGTTGCACAAAAAAATATCGTACACGCTGTCAATGTCCATGAACGCTGCCAGACCGAGATCGAATTTCTCAAGACAAGACAATGGTACATCAGAGTCTTAGACAAAAAAGAAGAGCTCATTGAAGCAGCAGACCAAATCACGTGGTACCCACCGCACATGAAGGTGCGTTACGTGCACTGGGTGCAGAACCTCCAATGGGACTGGTGCATCTCACGGCAGCGTTTCTTTGGAGTGCCCTTTCCTGTGTGGAATTGCAGCAGTTGTGGGAAGGTCAAGGTTGCCGACGAAAAAGACCTGCCCGCCGATCCGCTGCGCGATAAACCCAAAGGGGCATGCAGCTGCGGATCAAAAGAATTCGTGGCAGAGACCGATGTGATGGACACCTGGGCGACATCATCAGTCACGCCCCAAATCGCGCTGCATTGGGCCGACGACGCACGCTTCTTCAAACGCATGTATCCTCTGTCCGTACGCTTCCAAGCGCACGATATCATCAGAACGTGGGCATTCTACACCATTGTCAAGGGGACATATCATCATGAAACAAGCCCGTGGCAAAACATCATGATTGCGGGGCACGCCCTTGATCCCCACGGCAAGAAGATGAGCAAATCACAAGGAAACGTCGTTGACCCGTTGCAAGTCATGAACAACCATTGCGCTGATTCGCTGCGGTTCTGGGCAGCAGGGTCAAAACTTGGCGATGACTTGCCATATCAAGAAAAAGATCTTGTCACCGGAAATAAAAACATCAAAAAACTTTGGAATGCAGCAAAATTCTGCTTCTCGCACCTTGCTGATTTCAAGGATCAACAAAGAAAGCCGGCAGAACTCTTAACCATCGATAAGTGGGCACTGTCACACATGCATCGTTTGGTGCAGGAGTGCACAACATCCTTCAGCCAATACGAATATGCAAAAGCGAAAGCAGAGACAGAAAAATTCTTCTGGGGCATGTTGTGCGATAATTACCTTGAGATAGTCAAGGACCGACTCTACAATCCGGATAACTATAGCAAGGATGAACGACGATCAGCACAATATACCCTGTATCAGTTACTGCTAATCGTCGTAAAACTGTATGCTCCAATAATGCCGCACATCACTGAAGCAATTTATCAAGCCTATTTTGCAAAGTTTGAAGGGGCCCAAAGCGTGCATCGGGCTAAATGGCCGGAATTCGACTCGCGCATGGTCGATGAAGATGCAGAAGAAGCAGGGATGCTCGCGCTAGAAGTCATCGGCGCTGTGCGAAAGTACAAGTCATCGAAATCATTATCTCTTAAAGCCGACATTGCATCGCTTGTCGTCGAGTGCACTGCTGAGCAGAAGAACGTGTTGCACAAGACGCTGCAGGACGTCAAGTCAACGACGCGCGTTAAGGAGATAACGTTTGCGAAGGTGAAGGTCGCGACTACGCAGACGGAGAGTGGGATAAAGATGGCGCTCGCGTGAACCGGGCACGTTTGCGTTTTTCTTACGTGTTCTTCTCTTCCATACACTTCTGTGACTAATTCTGTTCAGAAGATTAAAATATATATCCTGATGTTACAGCGTATCAGCTATCTCTAGTGACGAATAACGCAGCGATCGGTGACAGCGGTGCTCAACAGATACCTTCGGATAGAGAAGATATTCCTCTGGATGCTCCTGTTCATCCCCTTGAGTGCGCTTGCGGCATTCTTGATTGATAATCCTGTTATCCAATTCACCACTGCAATCCTTGCAATCATTCCAATTGCGCGCATCGTCGGTTTTGCTACGAATGAGATCGCGCTGCAGACGAACCCGACCATCAGCGGGTTGGTATCAGCGACCTTCGGCAACATCATCGAACTCATCGTCGCCGTCTTTGCACTGCAACGAGGGCTTGTGCGCGTCGTCCAGGCTTCGGTCGTCGGCTCGATCCTCGGCAACATCCTCCTGCTCATCGGGATGAGCGTCTTTGTCGGAGGCCTGAGGCACAAGTATCAACGCTTCAACAATAAAGCAGCGAATGTCTCCTCGACTATGCTCATCATCGCTGTGGTCGGCGTCACGATACCAAGCGTCTACGCCTTCACCAACCCTGCAAGCACCCACATCCCTCTCCTCTCCGACGCCGTCGCGCTTGTTCTTGCAGCAGTCTACATTGGAGGGCTTTTCTTCTCGCTCTGCACGCACCGGGATCTCTTTGACGCAAGCGACGAGATACGCGCCACCCGACCGAAATCTCTTCTCTCAAAAAAGGCAGCATACACCATCCTGCTCCTTGCAACGCTCGTCGCGACCGTCGAATCGGATATTCTCGTCGATGCGATCCAGGGGACCGCGCTCGATCTTGGCATGACGCAGACCTTTATCGGTGTCGTGTTGATCGCCATCATTACCAACATCGCTGAGAAAGCGTCTGCGGTTCAGTTCGCCATCCAGAACAAGCTTGATATCTCCCTTGAGATCGGGATGAGCAGCGCGATCCAGATCGCGCTCTTCGTCGCACCGCTCCTCGTGCTCGCAAGCCAGCTATTCGGCTTCGGCTTCACCCTTGTCTTCTCGATGTTTGAGGTCGTCTCGATCCTCCTTGCCGTGATGATCATCAATCATCTTGCTGCCGATGGAGTCTGCAACTGGCTCGAAGGCATCCAATTGATGAGCGTGTACACGATCATCGCGATCGTGTTCTATTTTGTGTGAGAACGGCGTCATTGAAAATTTGTGCAGAATGCGTGCCGGCACTATTGAATTTTTCACTGACGCTATTAGAACAAGAAACCAATGGACGGAAATTATCAGATCACTCCTGATAGTAGCCAATGTTACCCAACGCAAGCGCGATCTCGGCTTTCTTGAGCTCTTTACCAAGGTAGGCGATGTGCTGCTTTTCTGTAAACCAAGAAAGAGTATGTTTTTTTTCATACTCGAAGATCGCGTGGTAGATGTCTTGCGGCCTTTTTCCTTTGAAGACCTTGAGTATTTCATGCTGATAATTCAGTATCGCAACCTGTATCTCGTAGAACTCAAAATCGACCCTCATCAGAATATAGCATCCATCATCATTCTTGTGGTCCTGATAGTCATCATATTGCCCGCACTGAATGACCTCAAAATCCTTATGCAGTTGTTTATCTTTGACCCATTTCGGCCGTTGAGGTTCGATCATCATGATTACTCACCTGTTAGTCAGCTGTCCGTCTTTCGATGCGTTTCGGCAATCACCCGCAGCACTTATTGAACTTGTCTGCAGGCAACTCTTTCATCTTGGCAAAGATTTCATCCAGTTCTTTTTCACTTAAAGTCTCGTCGATCCAGGGATACAGGATCTCTTCTTCTTTATTGTTGTGGTCAGAAAGTACCTCTATCAACCCACCGGCTTGCCTGTCAATTTCCGCTGCCGCTCCTTGAGCTATGCCTCGAGCTATAGACTGGTGGATTTTTTCCAGGAATTCTTTGATTTTGCGGTGTTCCATACGCATCACCGCAGTAGGTCCAGAGTCGCGCATTCCTGTGTTGTTCTCAAAAACCGGAAAAAGAATGTCTTCTTCCCAAACAATGTGCCTTTGAAGCCCTATCTTAAAATCATGGAATCGCTGTCTTAATTCGTCCGGATCGTTTGCAGAATGCCTAAACTTCTCGAAAATACTGTCAAGCCTGTCATGGTCTTTGCCCATAAATTCCAGAATCTTTTCCATGCTATCCCCTCGTAAGTGCTGTTATATGCGCGATGTGGCCGACTTTAGTAGGTATACTTTGTGTACCAGCTACAAAAACAATATCTATTTATACCTTTTAGTTTCTAAAGATATACCATGAGACAAGAATGTGCAGTATACCGAGCCGCGAACATCCTGGGAAAGAGATGGACACTACTTATCTTACTCGCGCTGTATAATGAACAGGCCAGACCGAAAAGGTATTCC
This sequence comes from Candidatus Woesearchaeota archaeon, assembly GCA_016219765.1. Taxonomy (GTDB): domain Archaea; phylum Nanobdellota; class Nanobdellia; order Woesearchaeales; family UBA11576; genus JACQX01. Next base: position 3,273 of record JACRKM010000075.1, on the reverse strand, counting down.
ATGATTAAAAAAGCACTCTCTGGAATCAGCCCAAAGCTTCTTTCGTCAAGATTAAAAGAGCTTGAAAAGGAAGGTCTGATCAAGAAAAGGATCGACACAAGAACAATGCCTATAACCTGTGAGTACTCTTTTACAAAAAGCGGCGAGGAATTCATCTATATCGTGATGGCGATCAAGAAGTGGGCTGTTCGGCAGAAAGGCGACAAGAAATTTTGTCAAGGTCTGTCCTGCAAAGATTGTGCGCTATGATTGTTGTTTAATTGTTGTTTAGTGAGTGCCCTGTGCGATTATTTCTTATGCAATTCTTTTCCATTTCGCACCATGCAGTGTATCGTCGAGTTGAATGCCCTGCTTGAGAAGGTCATCTCTGATCTTATCCGCGAGTTTGAAGTTCTTCTTCTCGCGCGCCTTTTCACGCTTTTCGATTAGCGCTTCGATCTCTTCATCGATGTGCCCCTTCTCGTGATGCATGACGCCAAGCACCGAATCGAACCCCAGCATCGCTACCTTTGTCTTCCTTGCGTCGGAAGGGGAGATGGCATCTGTTGCAAGCAACGTGTTTATTTTCCGCATGAGATCGAAGACTGCTGCAAGTCCGCCGGAGATGTTGAGGTCGTCGTCCATAGCTTTTTCAAATTGTTTTGTTGCATGATCAACCATGTTCTGCACTCTTGGTGAATCGTCGACCTTCCCTTTTTGTTTGATTGCGTCGTCAAGTTTATCGAGAAATTCATAAAACCTTTGCAGCGTTGCAGGAATCTGCTTAAGATTGTCCTCTTTGAAGTTCAACTGCTGGCGATAGTGCGTAGACAGCAACTCATACCTTATAGCAATCGGGTTGTATCCTTTCTTGAGTAGATCACGCAATGTGTAGAAGTTTCCCAGTGATTTGGACATCTTTTCACCATTCACGATCAAATGCGCGTTATGTAGCCAGTAATTCACAAACTTCTTGCCGGTCGCCGCTTCGGACTGAGCAATCTCGTTCGTATGATGCGGGAAGATCAGGTCAACGCCGCCAGTGTGGATGTCAAAATGTTCTCCGAGATACTTCATGCTCATCGCAGAACATTCTATGTGCCAGCCAGGACGGCCTTTGCCATATGGAGTTCCCCAGAAGGCGTTCCCGTCATCGGGATCGTATGCTTTCCAGAGTGCAAAGTCGCGGACGTTATCCTTCTCGTACTCGTCGGCGTCGCTCAGCCGGCCTTCAGCATTCACTTTTAGATTATCCAGATCAAGGCCGGCAAGTTTTCCGTAATTTTTGAATGCGGCAATTTTGTAGTACACCGAACCCTTCTTCTCGTATGCAAGCCCTTTCTCGTGAAGCTTCTCGATCAGCTGGACCATCTCATGAATATGGTCTGTCGCGTTCACCATCTGTTCTGGAAGCTCAATGTTGAGCGTTTTGATATCCTTTATGAACTCTTGCGTGTAGCGCTTGGTGAACAATTGAAGCGGCTCACTGCTCTTCTTCGCATTCTTAATCGTTTTGTCGTCAACATCAGTAATATTCATCACTTGCACAATGTTGAAACCAGCATACTTGAGGTACCTCCGAAGAATGTCGCTGAACATAAACGCGCGCAGGTTTCCGATGTGGACAAAATCATACACGGTGGGACCGCACGAATAGATACAAACCTTTCCTTCCTCAATAGGTTTGAATGTTTCCTTCTTACGAGAGTAGGTATTGAATAATTTCAAGGCCATTGTTGATAGTTATGCTTGCTTATTTTTAATTCTTTGCGTCGGAGGGGGGTTGGTGCGAAAATGGTTGCTATTAATTATCTTGCCGCCGCCACCGTGACGCTCGACGCGTCGCTCGCTCGCCGCCACGCCGGGCTCGTGATATGTCTGTGCTGATGGAGGACCGACATTCCCCGATGGGGCATCCCCCTTGTCGGTGTGAACGAGTAATTGTCCATCTCTCGCGAAAAGGCGGTGGCGGTGAGCGTGGCGGCGAAGCAAGGGAATTTCGCACCAACCCCTGTCGGAGATAGACTTTAATCTTCTTCTTATTGAGTGTGATGACTGCGTACTGACCTGTCATCCCCAAACCAGCGTTAATAACAGTCGTCTTTCCCAGTCTTGCAACACCTTGCGTCTCGTGCATGTGTCCACAGATGCATACCGCTGGAGAAAAACGTTCGATCATCTCACGTGTAATGTCAGAGCCGCTATGCTCTCCATAGGCGGGGGAGGATTTCATCGAGACCTTATCGAGCACTTTATAGGGAACATTATGCGACAAGAAAATCACCGGCTTCTTCGCTCTCCTAAAAAGAGACGCGAGCGCTTTGACGATCCTCCTTCGAACGGTCTTATTTCCTAATTTCTCCGGAGCAGAACTTCGCCCGTACCCGATTACTTGGTAGTCTCCAATATCGATTAAAGCGAACTCAACGTCAAAAACGTTCTTGAATTTTTTAAGGTAGTAATTCCATTGGTATTCCTTCAACTTTGTAAACAACACAGGATCAGGATAGTCGACGTTTCCAGGAATAACGAAAACGGGTTTTTCTAATTTATTGAGCTTGGCAAGAACTTTGCGCCCGGATTCGACGTCTTCAAGAATAATTTGTTCTGCTTTTTTTGCGCCGACAATCTCGTACCATTTTTTCTCATGCTTCCAATGTTTGAATTCGAGCGCCCGTATCTTTTGCGCAGAACAGAAATCGCCCATTGACGCAATCAAGTCTACGTCATTTGCGGCTTTGCGGATATCGGGAAGCTTGCCGTGCAGGTCTGAGATGGCGAGGATTTTGAGCATTGGATAAGGTTTGAGGTTGTTGTATGATCATTTCAATTTCTTTATTTCTTCTTGCAAATGAATATACAGTGATCCTTCTCCAATGGATCAAGCTCGCGGTAATCCACGATCGTGATATTCTTCTCAAGTATGCTTCGGACATCATTGAAGACGACCCGCGGCTTCTTCGTCACATCGACGCTTCTTGCCTTTACGCTCAATATGCCAAAGCCTCCCTGCTTGAGGAAGACCCTGCAGTTCTTGAGAAAGATGCCAACCTGGTCACGCTGTGCGATGTCCTGCACCACACAGTCAACTTCACAAAGCAGCGGGAGATACTGCTGCGGGTGGTTTGCGTCCGCGAGGATCGGAATGATATTCGGCCGCTCTTCTGCAAGGAACACCAGCTCACGCGTGCTTCTCGGCGCAAAATCAAGAGCAAACACAAACCCCTCTTTTCCTACAAGATCGCTCACGTGGCTTACTGTCGTCCCGGTACTTGCTCCAAGATACAGTACTTT
>JACRKM010000076.1 GCA_016219765.1 Candidatus Woesearchaeota archaeon | reverse complement strand
CAGGATACGCGATCTTCACCCAGCCATCCTTACTAATGCGGAAGACCTTGGCCGCAACTCTCTGTACATGGTCATACTTAAGCGCGGAAACCCCTGCCCACGTGCCAACAGAACTCTCAGAAGCTACCGCGCCAATTGCTCGCCTGGCGGTCTCCCACTTAGGAACTTTCACTTTGAAAGAAGCTATCAGGTCATCCGGCTTTGGCTTATAGTCGAGATGGATGAAGTCTTCATAACCGGCCATGTTATGCCTCTTTTTGATGGAAACGATTAAAAAATTTCACGGAACTACAGGACTTATCCACAAATCAACTTCTCATCTTCTTCCGAAATAGAAGAACTTCTCGATATTCACATCGTCAGGATTGTAGTTTCCTGTACGCGCATGCGATTTTGGTTTCGCCTGATATTCAAACCCTGCGGGAGCACCAATGATCGGAACAGCATTCGCTTTCAACTGTGCCTGCTGTCCGGCTTGATCGTCCTTCGCACGAGGCATGACGATGGGGCTCTCTGCAGCCTTGCGTGCGGCTTCACGAACCTCGGCCATTTCTTGAATAAGACGAAGAACCTTCCTGTTCAACTCATCGATCTCCTGAGTGTGGTTTGCCGTAACAAACTGTAATTTATGCAGAAGCATTGCATTCTCTTGCATAAGGCCGCTCGTGTCAGTCACACTCGCAACACTTTGCACCATTTGCTCCTGCACAAGCTCTTGGCCTGAAGCCGATGCCGACTCAACCGGTATTGTATCAGTATCAAAGACTGCGGGGTTTGAACGATATTGCGCTTCAGCAATCCTAACAGCTTCATTCATGGATTTCGCTTCGCCATGCCTCATGAGCTCACGGGCAAGGTTTGTAATCTTCTGATACGATTCGATAGAATTCACACATCTCACCTCAAACCCTTCCTTTAAACCAATTAAACTAGTACAGCGTATGGTTTTAATTTTCTATTCCGGAATTTTTCTGTTTCTTTGAGTATATTAATCTTTTCATTTTCGAACTGTTGTAATAAAATATATATTTTAGGCATGTCGATTTTCTCATGGCGCAGTTCGTGGTCAATGAGCTGCCCAATGTGCTGGATGGAATCAATATTTATATCACGAAATGCCTTATGATGGGGCCTCTTTTGATGGTTCCAGCGGTTCTGATGCAGCTTCACGCGGACAAGATGGGCGCGCAGCCCTTCAAGATCTGTCATGTGCTTTATAACCCGTTCCTCCTGAATTAGGTCAAGTTCTTTATGCTTCTGTTCCTTCAGGAATGCGGTCAAATGATCGATCTCCTCGATCTCCTGATTCAATGAATCAAGCTCCTCTTCAAGCATCTGCCGCGTGTAGCTGTGTTTCTGATGAACTCTGATGTGGCGATACGCTTCTTCCGATGATCCGAGCAAAGCCGCGATGCGGGGTTGATGCTTTTTAAGTTTTGTAACGCGCGTGATCCAGCCTTTTTCAGTATAGTGAGCAAGCCTGTGCGCGCCGATCTCTGCAATCACGTACCGGATGGCATGATCACGTATCTTGCTCGCACTTTCCTTGCCAATCACGGTTTTCAGAAGGTCAATGTACTGGTTTTGATTCCTGATTTTGTCAAAATGCGACGGGTTTTTGTTGTTTGCAAACGCACGATATACAAATATCTCTGCCGCAATGAAAAGTGCCCGCTGCTTCCTGACATTCTTGACGTTTATGCCGTTCGTGATCGTAATGATGTGTCCGATATTTCCGCGTATTATCTCGTCAGGAGAGGCCAACACGAACTCGTATGGCTTTGTGTTGCCGGACGCGGCAGCCTTGATGCGTATCTGGCTTGCATGAACGTGTATCGGCGTGAGCTTCTGTTTCACACCAAGTTTGTCATGCATCTTCTTAAGAAAGAAATTGATCTCGTGCGCGAGCAATTTCTTATAACGTACACGATCTTCATTCTTCATCACTCCGTAAATTGTGGAGAGAATAGATCCCATGCCGGATCTCTCAGTAGCCCTTTAATTCAACGTACTCAGCACCCTTGCCTTTTCGTTGGCGCTGGTGTCGCTGCTTTGGAGTTTCTCTTACTCCGTTGCCCTTAACTGCAGCCACGAAGTATAAAAAAGAAACCGCCAGTGGTGCAAGCTTTGCAGCATAACGAACCCATTGCTCAGGAGCAATGTAATAATAAACTGGATAAAGTACTACAAATAGCAGAACTCCCGGCGTTGCGGAGTAGAGCGCGATACGCAGCAGCTCGTTAAACCCGATGTAAAAACGCGAAATGCGCGTGATGACTAGCGCTGTGAAGAGCTCAACTGCCAGAAGCACGAGGCCTTTGATAGCGACCACTGCATACAAGAGGAATACAAGTGTTGGCATTATCAGGAAAAGAATGCCAGTCAAGAACCAAATCGTGCTCTCCTTATTTTGCAAAAGATTCTCGTATGTAGAGATTTTTTTCGGCACAACCGAATCTTTGCCCCAGCGCCGTTGCCTGTAATAAACGTAGTCATCTGTGACCAGCACTTGTCCCTCTTTAAGCTCTGCTTCATCGACCCGCGTGTCAATAGTGACAAGGGGGCTGCCAGCCAATGGAATGACGAGCGGGCTATTCATCTCGGTCTTCAGATTAATTTCAAGCCGGTCGAAATGAGAGAGTGCAGTGTCAAGCTTG
>JACRKM010000012.1 GCA_016219765.1 Candidatus Woesearchaeota archaeon | reverse complement strand
TACGTTTTGTAAGAATCGAAACAGGCCATTGATGCTTACATAAACACTGAAGAATGTTCCGTGTCAGTTCATATTTTTTTTCTAATGGCTGGTAAGGATCAGTAACCGAACTGAGTAACACAATCCCTTTCTTTGCTTTCTGAATCTCACGCTCAAGGACAGACGGTGCGTTGATTTTGACGTCAACAAATTTCCCCCAAGGCTCAGGATGGTTCGTGAAGCGCCTCATGAATGCGGCATAACAATACGTGCAACCGACATGGCAACCCACGTAGGGATTGATCACGTAATCGGCACCGGGCAACCTTGTCTTTGTTAGCACGGATTTTGCATAGATTTCCCTGATAGAACTTGTCATCGTTTTAACGCCCAGCCACGATCTCGACAACATCACGATGCTGGAGCTTATGCTCTTTTCCAACCGTCTTCTTCGTCTTCACATCGATGGCGCGGATAAAGCTCCCGCTGGAATCATCTACATGCGACAAAAGAGTAGCACATATTACAAAGATGTAACACAAGATATATAAATACGTATTACAAAACAGTAACACATGATACAAAAATGTAACATTTTAGGAGTGGCGAAAGTGTTCTTCGATGAGCCCACAAGACAGCATTATCTCATAGAGGTCAGCAAAAAAGCGAACTTGGCGCACACATCGACAAAAAGCCACATAATCACACTCAAGAAAAATGGCCTTATCACAGAGACAACCGAAAGAAAAGGAAAAAGAAACTTTCCCATATACCAAGCTAACCTGAACAGCAAAAAATACAGAGATATCAAGAAAATATATAACCAGCTAGCAATACAGCAGTCAGGCATCATAGACCACCTGAAAGAGAAAACGGCTCCAAGAACAATAATACTTTTCGGCAGCTACAGAAAAGGCGAAGACACAGAAGAAAGCGACATAGACCTGTTCATAGAAGCAAAAAAAGAGAGCATCAACTTGACAAAATACGAAAAAACACTCGGCAAAAAGATCCAACTGCACTTCAGCGAAGACTTCAAAAGATGTCCGAAAGAACTGAAGAACAACATCGCCAACGGAATCGTGCTCCAAGGATACCTGGAGGCATTTTAGCATGAAGATAAGAATAGAGGCAGATAAAGAGAAAGCAAAATCGCTGACAGCGATGGCAAAAACAACCTTAGAACGGCTCAACGAGACAGACACCAGAAAATACCCTTCAAACACATTGGTAGACTATTACGAGATAATACGAAAACTCATGGAAGCGATCACGTATCTTGAGGGAGTCAAAATAAAAGGCGAAGGCGCACACATACAGATAATAGACCACGTCAGCAAAAGACTGAAACTCCAAGAATCAAAAAGGGAATTAATACAAGAGCTGAGAGAATACAGAAACAGGATATCATACGAAGGATTCAACATAAGAACAGAATACATAAAACAAAATGAAGAAAGAATCAAACTGATCATAAAAGAACTCATATCGACAACAGAAGCAGAGCTAAACAAAGAATAGTATTTGTTTAGCTCTTATGCTCACAGCGCCGCTCACGACGCATAAGGGAATACTTCCCTTATTATCGAAAATCAAAGATTTTCGGGACATCAGGAATATCCTGATGCAACCCACCTCAAGACAGGCATGAAGCCTGCCGAATCACGATGAGTTTTCCGCCAGCTCGCAGGTCGGTGGCGGCGCTGTGAGAGTGATTAGCTAAACAAATACAAAGAATAAAGAAGCGCCCACTACCTGTTTGCAACAATCTCTACAACATCACGATGCTGGAGCTTATGCTCTTTTCCAACCGTCTTCTTCGTCTTCACATCGATGGCGCGGATAAAGTTCTTGCCGAAATCAGTGTGCAGGCGGTACGCGAAATCGAGCGCTGTCGAGCCAGGGGGCATGAGAAAGCAATCCGGCAGCGTGTTGCCGTGCTGGTCAGTGAGCTTGTTCACGCCGCCAGGATAGATGGCCATGTATCCTAGGAGCTCAAGCACCGCATTATTGAGGACATCCTGCACTCCGGTTGTCTTGAATTTTTTCACAACATTCTTCGATATGAACTCAAGCGCCTGCTTTTGTGCAGCTGAAAGGCCTGCCTCGTTCTTTATCTGAAATGCAGAATTGCCTGGAATGTACGAAATCAATTCCTTCTTTGCTGCTTCACGCAGCGCAAGCTCAGACTCTGCCGAGCACGGCACGGTGATGTAGTCAGGAAACTTTTCCTTGAGCCGCCGGTAATTTTCCTCAGCGCCAGGAATATCGATCTTGTTTGCAGCGATGATCATCGGCTTAGTCCTCTTGCGAAGCGCGACAGCGATGAGGAGTAATTCGGTTTCAGACCAGTCCACGGGACGTTCAACATCGAGGCCGTGATTTTTTGCCAGCTCCTCTATCACTTCCTCTACCATTTCTTCAGTGACTTTGAGTCCTGAGAGCTGCTTGCCCAGCGCTCTTGCAATATTTCCTCTCTCCTGCATAACTGCTCTTGCAAATTTCTCCCAGCCCTTTTTCAGGATGCCAAGATACCACATGTCGAGCTCTACTTCCAAGAACTCGATATCCTTTATCGGGTCGTACGAGAGCGCGGGGACTGGCTCTCCTTTCTCATTCACGCTCCCGGAGATATCAATGACATGAATCAGTACGTCGGCCTGGCGAAGATCGTCCAAGAATTGGTTTCCCATGCCCAGGCCAGTGTGCGCGCCAGGAACGAGTCCTGCAACGTCGAGAAGATCCAGAGGGATAAAGCGAAAGTGCTCAGTGCAGTATCCTTCCCGAGGGTTGCACTGCTTGCCAAATTCAACATCGACACAGGGAATCTTGAGAAATCCAATCGCGTGATTCGGCTTGATCGTGGTGAACGGGTAATTCGCAATTGCTACGTTTGCCAGCGTTGCTGCCTTGAAGAAGGTTGACTTCCCGCACGATGGTTTTCCTACGATGCCGACGAACATGAGATCACAGAAAGAGCGGGATTCATAATGATATAAAAAAGTAACGCAAAAAGAGGCTCTGTAGAAGATATCACCGGCACGCTCACCACCACCGCCTTTTCGCGAGAGATGGACAATTACTCATTCATACCGACAAGGGGGAAACCCCATCGGGGAATGTCGGTCATCAAAGAGCACAGTGTGTATCACGAGCTTGGCGTGGTGGTGAGCGAGCGGGGCGTCGATCCCCGCGGTGCCGGCTCGTCAAGACTTTCTACAGAGCCGTAAAAAGAAGAAGAATCAAAGAAAAAAGAGAAAAATCAGCGTTCGGCTAGCTGCTTGACTGCCTTGAGCGCCACAACAACTGCTGCCGGTGCAACAAAGACCTTGATATACGTCAGGACAGCGTGCAGTATGGTGCCAACAGGCGCGGCCACAGTGTTCAACACAAGAACATTGGCAGAACCAGCAAGGAGCAATGCAATGACAGCAACTAAGAACTCCGACACTTCCTTGGCCTGTATATTGAGGAGCCCTACAACAACGCCAAGCACCAGCAATACAAGCACAATCCAAGAATTCACTGCGTCTAACAGTGAAGCAACAACTCCTGCAGCAACAGCAAGTACAACGCCTCCAAAGAATGCATAATGACCGACTTTATGTTCCAAGATAAATCACCTCGCGTATGTCCTGTGCACAGCATCAGAGTTTGCGATCAACCTCGCGTATGCTGTTATTGAGTTCTTCTATCTGCGCATTCAATTTACTCACATCATCAAGCGCGGCTCCGGTTCCGCTTACAGATGATCCAGATGACCTGCGAGCGCGAGCCCAAACAGCACTTAAGACTGTGAGGAGTATTCCTGAAAGAACAAACACCAGCAATGCGACACCGACTGCTTCAGAAAACGCTGAAGAATTCTTGTCAGGCAGAGAAGCTTCACCAAGACCTACAGTGCTGCCGCTCAGTGATTTTTGAAAGCCAAGCATCAGTGCACCGGAGAGCGCCAAGAACGTCACAACAACAAAAGCCACAGCAGACCAATTTCGGCCTAATTTTCCAAGAAAAGTCATCTGGATTCACCTCTTCAATAGTAATACTCGAACAGTAATACTCGTAATAATAATTAATGATAATTAGTCTGAATAGATCACGATACTTCTTCCTTTATAAACGTTGCTGTAAAAATGCTCAGTCTGATGTGAGAAATATAGTGTAAGAAAGATACAGAAAATTTGGAAGACTGCAACCCTGTAAATCCCGGTCAAAGGTGAGTTGCCTAGATTTTATACATCACACTCTATATACGCCGCACTCTAGCGCATAGAATCCAGAATCCCGTGAACATCGGAAGCAGACAAAGATTCCAAGATCTTCTGAGATCCGCTCCCTCCTTTAGCAAGCAAGTCATACAATATCACACGCAAGTAATTTGCCTCTTCGTTTGAAACCCTGGCAAAACGGTCAGCCTCGATCAGGCCGTATGGATAACCTAAAAGCGCAGAGTCGGTGCTGTTTTGCGCAAGGAGCGAAAAAATCCTATTTTTGTGCTGCCAGCCGTACAAAGAAACATCAACGCGAAACACGTGCCTTGATTTAGAGTGAAGCTTTACCATGCCGATCTCGAACAGAATTTCAGGTGAGCAGTTCACTACAGGATAATACGTCCAGCACTCGTGCACGAGCGACGTGGGAACGAGCGCCTGCAAGGCAGCGCCAATCGTGCAACCTGAACTCGTCACCAGGTGCGAGCTTTTAGAGAGGCCGATAAGAAGGACGTTCACGCGCGACGCGGCATCTGATAATGCTTTTATCATCGCTTTTTCTTCTGCACCGGCACTTTCCAGCGCCCCATCTAAGACAATCAACACACCCGGATTCTTCTGTGCGATGTTCTGCGCTACAAGCAGTTCTGCCTTTTTGCGCATACCCGCAGCGATTGATGCAACACTTGTCTCATCGAATGATTTGCTCTCCTGCACTGCCGACAATTCAACGCGCGCATCGTTCAGCGACGTGAACGCATCATCAAGCATAGATCTTCTGAGCCCAAACGTCTTTAACTCACACACAACACTCCTGCTGTCTGGCGCAATTTGCGCAACAACAAAGAACTCGTCAGTGCCGCAGTCGACCCTCCTGTTTGCTATATACTT
>JACRKM010000074.1 GCA_016219765.1 Candidatus Woesearchaeota archaeon | reverse complement strand
GTTGTGATTTGCGTGGTGCAGTCATGCTTTTTGTGAATAATCATTCCTGCGCCGCCAGACATCCTTCAGCGTAAATCTACGCTGGCAAGATCGGGCGACGCTCGCTGCTGCGAGGTCACCCACGAAATATACCTGACGGGTCTATTTTGAGGGAAACCTGTCTAGCGGCGACGCTCAGGCAATGGAGCAAGGCGTCTGACTGCGGGAAACCGGCCTCGCGTCAGCGAGCGACAGGGTTCCCACAGGGATGTCGCGAGCCGCAGGATTGATGTCTCCGCGGCAGATCATTCAACCGCAAGAAATTACCGAATTTGGCGAGGTGGCGCTGCGAGAGAGATTAGCTAAACAAATACACACTAATTAATTTTGCAAGTGGAGTTTTGCCGCCCGCGTTAGACTCCCCAAACAGGATTGTCTTTTCTGCGCATCTGCGCAATTTCCTTGAGCACTTCGATCTCATCCTTACTCAAGTATTGTTTGTTATCTTTGAGCTTGCGAAAATCCGGCTCAGGAATGGCGCTGTAAAGAATATCATTTTCATGAATTTGCCGGCCAACCGTGACGTTCGGCAATGCGATAGCTACCTGCTTTCCCGCACTCACACTCGAAACGCTTTCTTTCTCATGCTGGATGCTCTTGATTGAAGTGATCTCTTTGCCATCTTTAAGCACTTTTGTTCCCACTTTTATTGTCCCAACGAGAATGTCCATTCCGACGATCGCTGGATGGCTTTGCCGGAATACATAATTAGGAATGATACGCATCTTGCACGGGCGTACGAGCCCCTCTATCTTTTGTGCCTCAAGCCGCTTCGTTTCAGCGGCAAGCCACGCCTCAAATTGGTCGATCAATGCATAGATAATGTCGCTGTGAAATATCTTGACATTCATTGCAGCATTCTTGACCTCATCAGGCACTTTGATGTTAAAACCAAGAATCACGGCGGTGACAGGACTTGTCTGCGCATTCGACTGCGCTTCCGTCACGTCCTTTTTTGTTATATCTCCCACGCTTGCCTTGCGGATTTTGATATTGTGCTGGCGCAGGATGTTGCTCAACGCCTCCAAACTTCCAATCGTATCAGCCTTAACAAGGATACCCTCCTTATCGGTCGCGATCAGAACTTCCTCAACCTCCTTTTGCACCTCTGTTTCAACCTGCGCAAGTGTAGCCTGCGACGCTGAATGGATCGGCATTCCTGCAATTACTCCTTCCACATTCGGTGCCGAGATCCGGACAGCACTCGCCGCGACAACGGATTGCACTTTTGTGAAACGAGATTTTTTATCTCTGATTTCCGCAAGCGGCGCAGGCGTCAGCAGCGCGCGGACTTTCGTTATGTGCGGCTTTTCGATTCCGCCGATCACGATTATATCGTTCGTCTTGAGCATGCCGTCGTAAATGATCACGTCGAGCGTGGTCCCAAGACCCTTTTCTTCTTTGACTTCCAAAATCGTTCCTTTCGCCAGGCCCTTCACGTTGATTCTCAAGCTTGATTCCAAAAACTTCTGCGCTAGCCCCACAATCACCATCAACAGCTCAGGAATTCCCTCCTGCGTTTTTGCAGAGACAGGAATGATCGCGATCTCTTTGGTGAAGTCGGCAACACGGTCAAACCGTTCAGAACTAAAACCGTTTTCTGCAAGTTTGCCGACTATCTCGTACAGCTTTGTCTCAATGTGCGTTGTCACCGCAGGATTTTGCGCGTTGACCCTTGCAACGACTCCCCCTTCCTTTTTTTGCCAACCCGCTGTCAGATCAAGCTTATTTGCAGCAACGACAAATGGCGTTTTGTAGAATTTAAGAATCTCAGCGCTTCGAGTGTCTGGGGCCTGAAGCCTTCATTCATGTCGATAACGATCACCGCAATATCTGCAAGGTTCCCGCCGCGCTTACGCAGGTTCGTGAACGCCGCGTGGCCAGGAGTATCGATGAATAGAAGACCGGGAATCGTGAACTGCATCTTGAGATTTTCAAGAAGACCGCCGCACCGCTTCTTGATCGTCGCAAGCGGAATAATAGATGCGCCTATAGCCTGCGTGATCCCGCCGGCCTCGGTCGCAGTAATCGACGTACCGCGGATCGCATCAAGGAGGCTCGATTTTCCATGATCTACGTGGCCAAGGCACGTACAGACCGGGCTGCGTATGGCTGGCGGATTTTGAGTCATATAATCGACCTATAATCGACTGTGGTATTTCATTTATCGACTTTGAAACACGAATGCTTTTTAAAGCTTTGCACACATCTGTTGCTGCTGTCAAGAGAAGTGTTGCATAAGTGTTGCATTGTAATGCTGTTGCTATCTTGATGCTCTGTTGATACAATAAGTATCACTCACAATGTATAAAACAATTACAGAAGGACTGGCCAGCATCCATGTGCCTGTCGATGAAAAGATCTCGCACAAGCTTGATGTATTCTATAATCCCGTCATGAAATTTAATCGCGACATCAGCATTCTGCTGCTCAATTCAATCGACAAAAAAGATCTTACTATCGCTGATCCTCTTGCAGGTTCAGGAGTGCGTGGCGTCAGATTCATGTGCGAACTTGATAGAGACAAAATCGCGACAGTCGCATTCAACGATCACAGCGCAAAGGCTTGCGCACTCATCAAGAAGAATATTGAACTCAATCGTGAGCATATGCAAAGCAAATCGTATACGTTAATGAATCAGGATGCTAATATGTTTTTACTGCAAAGTAAAGGGTTTGATTATATCGATGTCGATCCATTTGGTTCACCAAATCCGTTCCTTAACAACGCAATCATCCGGCTTTCGCGCACAGGAATGCTTGCGGTCACTGCTACCGACACCTCGTCGCTGTGCGGCACATATGAGCGCGTGTGCAAACGACGCTACTGGGCGGCCCCCTCACACAGCCACCTCATGCACGAGCTTGGCCTGCGAATTCTCATCAGAAAGGTCCAACTCGTCGCATCGCAATTCGAAAAAGCGCTCGAGCCGGTGTTTTCGTATTCAAAAGATCATTACGTGCGCATTTTTTTTGCAGTGAGGAAAAGCAAGAGCGCTGTAGACAGGATCATTGGCCAGCACAGCACTTATCAAGATGCAGGACCGCTGTGGATGGGGCAACTCTGGGACGACGAACTTGTGAGAAAGATGGAAATCAAAAGCAAGCAGCTTTCTTACCCATTTGATGATGATTGCTTGAACATAATTGCACAAGAAGCGAAGATTCCAACGATCGGATTCTACGATGTGCACGCGATCTGCAAAGCGCACAAGCTCCCGGCAGTGCCGAAATTCGCCAAGATCATCGATGCAGTGCGTGCAGAGGGGCACCCGATCAGCCCTACACATTTCTCAGCACTTGGCATGCGTACCACCATGCCGCTGGAGGAGTTTGAGGAAATTGTCAGAAATTGTGTTTGATACATCGTATACCACCAGTCTGTGACTGGTGGAGTGCAAAGCACGTTATACGATGTGCTCGAAAGCGAGCGACCCGAGCGAAGCGAGCATGCCACCCGTCTTTGACGGGTGGTGGTCGCGAGCTTTTGACAATGAAACTGTGCCCTGACTCTGGTATTTTGAGTGATTTTTGGGCTCTGTAGAAAATCTTAATTGGCCGGCACCGCGATGCTCGACGCATAAGAGCATAGCTCTTATCATCTCAAGAGCGGGCACGCCGGCAGCGCGCCCACTGAGGGTTGTTACGACAGCAGGACGCCTGCACCACCACGCCAGGCTCGGAGGAGAAGATTCTTGTCTAGTCGCCACCCG
>JACRKM010000013.1 GCA_016219765.1 Candidatus Woesearchaeota archaeon | reverse complement strand
GCGGTCAATTGGACACGCACTTCAAAGGTGTTGTCGCGCTCAACGTCGCGAACAGTGTTCATGCCAGGGGCCAATTCATCCCCGTCCAGCTTCACAAGATCAATCCGACCATTGAGAGCTGAGGCAGAACCACTCACTGCAAGGATACCGACAAGCATCAGTACCAACATGCTGAATGTTTTCAGTTTCTGTTTCATCATTCTTTTCATCCTCCAAAATCCATCCTTGATGATTGACGAAAGTCAAGCGATTGGCTCGCGGGCCATTATTTTATAATGCATAAGACAAACTATATGATGAACGGTGAAATGCTCCCCTATATAAATATTTCTCTTTTTTTGTTATCCTAAAGTAGTTAAATAGCACAACCTTTTCACAGTTAATAAATAGTATATAAATAGTATATAAAGCTTTTAAAAATAATTATAATCATATGATCGCGATTGTGCGGTATTTGACGCGCCTTTCGTCATCGTTGCTGACAACTATACGGACATCGTAGAGTCCGGGAACCACCCAACCGGGAATCTCGAGCATCAGGTGCGCGGTAACCATCTGGCCGTCTCTTACAGAATCTATGACGTCCGTGTCGCGAAGACCAAGTTCATCGACCGAAGCTTCCACGCGCACGCGATTTGCACTGTGTCCGAGCTTATTCTCAAGCGACACCGACAATGCTGCAACATTTCCAGCAAGAGCGTACCCTTCTGCGATATCCAGACCATTCACCATAATACGCTGAACAAATAGCTCCTTGACATCAATGCGCGATGGTGTTGGTGCAAGCGCTGGGTCAGGGCCTTCACGATCGTCTTCTAATGCAACACAATCAGGGTCCAACAAGTCAACTTTTCCGTCGCCATCGTTGTCGATGCCATCAGAACATTGCGGTCTTGCAGCATCCTCAGCTCCTGCATCGTCAGCTTCGCTGTCATCTGCAACGCCAGAACATCCGGCATCTGCGGGGTAGTCGATCTTGCCGTCTCGATCATTGTCTACGCCATCGTCGCATTGGATTTGAGCGACTGAATTAAATTCATCATCGTCATCCTGCGATGTGCAACCCGGATCTGCCAAGTCAACATATCTGTCAAGATCATTATCTACGCCATCGCTGCATGCTGAAACCGCGCGTGTTCCACCCACGTTCAAATGCACGTCAACAGAATCAACATCACCATCGAGATCCGTCAGTGTTAACGTTATTACATCGGTGCCTTTGCCAACAGGAGTGATTGTAAGTTGGTCATTTGCATCAACTGAGATATCAAAGATATTTGTGTCGACACCAGAGACAGACCACTGTAATCCATCACCAGAATCCTCAGCATCAGACTCATAAGGGGTCAAGCTAATTGTAGCTGGCACGCCAAGTGCCTGTCCTTCAAACTGCTCACTCACACCGGAAAGAATCACGGGAGGATTATTGCGAATCTTGACCATCACGACGCGCTGATCGCCAGCACCATCATCGAATTTAAACGCGAAGGTCAAAACCTGGCTGTCGCCCAAAAAGTCATGCGTCGTGGGAATCTGCAGTTTGTAATAGTACGTTCCGCCCTCTGAGTTTTTGACTGCCGCAAAGTCGGCGTGTCCGCCCGGCGGGCTTATCAGGCTCACACTCGTAACCGCGTCATCGTACGGAACTCCAAACTCGTCTGTGACACTGAACTTCACATACATTGTTTCTTGCCGAAAGAAATCATAATCCTCAACACTGAAATCTTCATCAGCATACACTGCAAGATCATTGATGTTTAATATTTTGTGAACGTCAGGGACGTCTGGAACAGGAACATTGAATTCATCGTTATCCTGCTTGCTTGAGCAACCAGAATCAACAGGGAAATCAATCAAACCATCACCATCATTATCTTTGCCATCCTGACATTGGGTCGTGCCGTCGCTCTCATCGTTATCAAGAGGGCCAGAACAACCAGGGTCAGCTAAATCAGCTAAACCGTCACCATCATTATCCGTCTTATCTTGACATTGTGCAGCTCCGGGGGCAGCTCCTACAGGAACATTCTTCGTGACTGTGTTTGAGAGGCTTCCATCA
Organism: Candidatus Woesearchaeota archaeon; assembly: GCA_016219765.1. Taxonomy (GTDB): domain Archaea; phylum Nanobdellota; class Nanobdellia; order Woesearchaeales; family UBA11576; genus JACQX01. The sequence goes on along the minus strand of JACRKM010000013.1, from coordinate 1,228 downwards.
TTGGCCGTCAATTTCACAGGTTTGCTCCCTGAAGTCGTGAACGTATATGTTGCAACAACTCCTGTTGCGTCTGTGACTCCATCATTATCAAAGTCCCATGCGAGAGAAAGCGCTTCACCATCCGGATCAGCTGATGCAGACGTGAATGTTACAGGTTTACCTACAATAGGCGTTAAGGGAACAAAAAAGAAATCGGCAGCCGGAGCGGCGTTTGTCTTTTCAATCAGGACCTTCACATTTTTAATCGTGATCTTCACAACTTGCGTATCAGACGCTCCTTTGTTATCAGCAACCTTGAATGTTACATCATACGACCCTGCTTGTGAAACCGCTGGAGTCCAGCTGAAGCGGTGCGCATAGGAAAGGCAAATCCCTTTCCATGGTGCAGTGCAAACATCAGAAAAAGTTGCACCTGCCGGAAGATTCGATGCAGAGAACACTAATGGATCCTTATCAGGATCGCTTCCTTTCACATCAAATGTTAGTAACGCGTTCACTGACCCGGACTTGTCATTAATTGCATCAAGTACAGGTGGCCTATTCGTATTCTGAACTATAATCGTAATTGTTTCTGAATCCGACCCGCCTTTTCCGTCACTAACACTAAACGTGACGCTATCGTAAACTCCTGCCTGATCGTATGAAGGAACCCAGCTGAACGTACGCGTAGCTGAGTTGAACGATGCGCCGCTTGGAAGGCCCGATGCAGAAAAAGTCAATGCATCGCTATCGGAATCGCTGGCAGAAACGGTGAATGAAAGAAGTTGATTCTCGCCGACTGCCTTGTTACCAATACCATCAAGGACAGGCGCGTGATTAACCGGCTGTAGGGCGACTATGGTGACCGGATTGTATGGATTTGATGCTTTGACCGTTGCTGAGTCTTCACCAACAGGAAGAGAAGATCCCTGCAGCTTAACTACGCAAGTCCACACTTCACCAGGACTTGTCGCTGATGCAGAAATTGTAGGATTATCATAGTGCGCTGGTTGATAGACATTATTTTTGTACCACCAATATTGATATGCGCCAGGCTGAGCGCCATTCACATAACAGTTAAGATCGTCATTATCTTTAGGGCTGTCTGGCTTCACGTCAATAATTGCGTTGTCTGCAAATACATTAGGTGCAACTGTCGTTAACATTACTACAAGGGCAACGATTATTGCCAGGATATTTTTTATCATTCACAATCACCGGTCATATTTACAATTATTCATGAATAATG
>JACRKM010000082.1 GCA_016219765.1 Candidatus Woesearchaeota archaeon | reverse complement strand
CTGATGGCAGCAATTCCACAAGCTCAACGGTTTCTGTTAACACGACGTACACATTTACTAATCTGGTTCTCAAGAACGGAACGAACGAAATCTTTGCCGTAGGCAGCGACTCAAATAATCTGCTGGCAACATCACAAAGTGTGTTTGTCATCTTTGGCGAATCGAGCGTTCCGATCACTAATAAGACATTGCTTGTGACGTATAATGTTGGCGGGTCTTCGACAACGCACATGGCTTACGTGACCTCTGCAAGTGATACTATCGGCCTGGCTTCTGAGAACGATGCTGCGACAGTGAGCGGTTCTGGCAGCCTGTCCGTGCGTTCTGACACGTCGACGATTCCGACAAAGATATTCGTGACAAATCCGTCATTTAATCCTACGGCGATCGAACAGGATTTGGATGACAATGACTTCCTTGATCGCCTCAACCCAATGTTTGGATTCACGCGCAAGAATGACGAGTTCGTAATCAGAAGTGAATTGCGCTATAGGAACATCTATTTGTCAGGAGAGCGTAGGATAAATCCAGGAAAGTATCTGCTCGTCATCGAAGACAAAGGTGAGGGTACAGGAGGCAAAGAAAACATTTCAGTGACGGTGATTTGATGCACTTACAATTCAAAAGACGATTCAAAGGAAAAAAAGCGCAGTTTTATATATTTACAGCCCTGATATTGATCGCGTATACTGCAACATTGCTGCGTCCGCAGCAGCTTATGATGCCGCCGTCAAAAGTTTTTGCTGAAGTGAATGGAAATTTTGTAAGGGAAGGAAAAGAGGTAATCAATAATGCATTGTTTGAGCAGGCAAACGTGTCAAGAGAATACACACTTTTTGTTGATCGATTTGTTGCCTATGCACTGCTTCGCGGGATGGACTTGGAAGTATTTTCGATTCTTGTTGATGGAGGCCAGATTCATCTTTCAAACCGGCTTAAAAAAGACGCTTCACTTCTTGGGAGGAGTGAAATCATCGGTGTTGGTGGTGAATTGACGATTCCAAAGAATGTCACAGTCATCACGATCAATGCTCCAACAGACGTCCAACACCCAAACATCTATGCGTTTAATATAACTGCGGAAAGGACACAAGTTATGTCATTTATCCGGGCACAGGTACGAGAGGACAACAAGGCATTCGTTAATACATAACCTGATTCAATTCGCAGGCACGGTGCAGGTGCGTTTAAGTACTGTGCATTTAGTGCTGTGCATTTGCCGTCGAGAGAATGAGAGATGAACGAGAGTGAGAGCTGAACGAGAGCAGTGACCATGGTTCAAAAAGAGGCAGTACTTCGCACACAAAACTACGTACAAAGAAGATTCGTACAAAGAAGATTGATTGGCAAACGCGCGGCAAGCGTCTGGATTGCCTATGTTTTGCTTATGGCTTTTGTAGTGTCGCTGAGCGCTGTCATGTTCAGTTTCATGACCGATTATACCCGTTCTGCCACAAAAGACATCAAAAAAACGGTTTTTAACACAGAGGAGTGCCATTCAGTTTCTCTTAGCGTTGAATCGGCCTGTTTTGCATCGCAAGTTTTAAATATCACGGTACAGAATAGGAACTACCTTAGAATCGATAAGCTAGACTTTCGGTTATACGATCTGGCAAAGAAGCCCCGGGCTCTCAATATTACAAATATCACAATTAACCCTAACCGGAAAAAAACCATCACAGTAAACACCGGCATGAGCCAATTGGGTTTTGTAGAAGTTGTTCCAGTCATCCTCAAGCAGGCTCCGGAAGCGCTGTTTGAAATCGTCTGTTCAGACCGCAAGGCCAGTACGACATCGTTTAATTCAAGTTGCTGATTGGTTTTGTGTTGCACGGCTTTATGGTGCACGGCTTTATTGTGCATTGTGGCACACACGTGTATTGTGCGTTTATGTGCGTTTAATGTACGTCCCAAAAAGGAGGTTGTTGTTCATGCAAAAAAAAGGTGAGTCGCATACTTCAACTATTTCAAAAAGTCTTTCGAGTGCAGAACAATTTGTCATTAATCTTGAGGTGGAAAAATCCCGCATCAATCGCGAGAAATCGATTTTAGTCATGAACAAAAGCCTCGTTCTCTATTTTGTATTCATGTTTGTTGCGATCCTTGGATTCATCAATGGGTACATCAGTCGAACGCTTCTCAACGTCTTGATCGTAATGGGATTATGCGTGCTGATCATCGGCACTGTCCCGTACGTTAAGACAATGCATGAAGAAGAGAAACGTCTCAACGATCTCATTGAAAGAATCAATAAGTAATACTCCTGAGGTGATTATAGCATGAGAAGATTTCGGGCAGCATTGAAGAGCAAGAAGGGGGTATCTCCCTTGATTGCAACGGTCTTGCTTATCGCGTTTGCGGTTGCACTTGGCGCAGTAGTTATGAACTGGGGCAGGGGCTACGTCGAAGACACTGCTCAGGTAGCGCGCCAGAAATCTGATGCAGAAGTCAAGTGCGCGACAGACGTAGCTGTCGATTTTGTTACGATCGATAATGTGCCTCAGGTGTGCTTCAACACGAGCGATACACTGAACCCAGGAGGAGCTTCCGGGAACGACACGGTGTTCTTCATAATTGAGAATAAGAAGGATTCAACGATTGAGAGTTTCCAGGTGAGACTGATTGGGTCAACTTCAAAGGTGCCTGTGGTTAGAGATCTTGGAAATTGGTCCAAGGTTGTTGGAGCTGATGCACGGCTGTTTAACATTACATACCCCGAATCAAAGGGTACACCACCAAGCCAGCTGCGTGTGATACCTGTCATTAAGTCTGCAGGCCAGGAAGTGGTGTGTGCTGCTAATGGGAAAAGCGCGATTGAAATCAAGGATTGCAGTGTTGTTTTTGTTTAGAGCTGGTATGCGCGAGCGCAGCATGCACGAGCGCGGAAATGAAGAAACGTATTTGTTTAGCTAATCACTCTCACAGCGCCGCCACCGACCTGCGAGCTGGCGGAAAACACATACGTTTCCACAGCTCTTGGAAAACACAGTCCGCTTTCACATACATACGAGTGGTGGACGATTGCGTATCGTTATTCGGCAGGCTTCATGCCTGCCTTGATGTGGGTTGATAAGGGAAGTATTCCCTTATGCGTCGTGAGCGGCGCTGTAAGCATAAGAGCTAAACAAATACGAAGAAACGAGAAATGGTGGAGGGCGATGGAAGGACGCACAAAAAAAGTAAGCGTCCTTGTTTTCCTCTTTGGCATATTTGTACTGCTTGGAGTGATCATCGGTGGTTGGCTCTACAGCATGTACACGACCAATGTCGGATTCACAAATAAAGCGACGGCTACTGCATTGCGTTGTGGTGATTACTCATTTGCCGTAGAGAGCATTGCCTTTGATCCTTCAGAGAAAGTAGTGAGTTTCACCATTACGAATCTTTTTGGTGACCGGTTTGACTCAATTGTTGTTGAATCCGGCCAGACAGAGCATCAGATTAACCTTACAGGGCTTGTTCAGGGTGGGTCAGAGACGGTCAGCATCCCGCTCGAGCTAGGGCCGGAAGTGCTTATTTATCCGCAAGGGTGTCGTGAAAACAATGCAAAGAGGTTCTCGATACGATGAAGAAGAAAGGAGACATCTGGATAGCGGCGATCCTGTATATTCTCATTATTACTGTCGTCTTGACGCTTGTTCTCCAAGCAGGGGTGCCCATCATCAATGATTTGCAGGACAAGACAACGTTCACAAGATCAAAAAATACATTTCTGCGTTTGAATCAGCAGATAGTCGATATCAGCCAGGAGGGTGCGGGATCGCAACGTGTGATTCCTATTGAAGTTGAGAAGGGCGATCTTGAGTTGTCCGGCGGTTCTCTTAAGTGGGATTTACGCACTGGTGCAAAGATCCTTGAACCAGGCCAGGAGATAGATCTTGGAAATCTATTTATTACTTCGAATGCAGATGTGGCTGCTGGTCCAGTGACGTCAAGCGTATACACGTTGCAAAATAGCATATTGCCCGCAAATTTTACCCGCTGTGAGGATCGTACAACGTGCACGTTCGCTTCATCAAATCTTCTCCAGAAGATTCGTTTTCGCAATCCAGACACTGGTGCATTCTCGACAACGAGTGGAACATTCAATGTCGAGTTTGGCCAGGGAGCTTGGAATTTTTCTGGCTTCTCAAAACTTGAAGACGCAGGAGATAATCTTGGATCTTCAAGTGTCCTATATTATGTGAATAACACAAATACGACGAATTCAACGGTATTTACGGTTATTGAGTTCACACTTGGAAGCAATCGTGATTTTGTTACGGTGAAAGTTCGATGATTATATCCTGCTTATCCTACAGCGTGCCTCCGCCTCAGCAGCTGATCTTCATGAGGTGTGTGTAATGCCCCTTCCTTTTTTTCGTAGAGACTATGGTGCTGCGCAAAAATCGCAGCGTGCGCAAAACAAGGAGGAATTGGAGGCATTCGAAACTCCGCTCCCTTTGCAAGTGGCTCCTTCTTCAAGCCGGCTAGCTTCTTCAGGCGTGGTGATGACTGCTGCGGCAGAAGCCGCGGCAGAAGCAGCGGCTCCCGAAGCTGCTGCAGTTCCATCAGCTGCAGTTCTGGCAGGAAACAAAACGCAACCGTCAGGCATTGCTGAAACAAAACCTGCAGAAGCGACAACGGTTTTGCAGCCGCAAGCTCCTGAGGTGAAAAAGCAAGCAGGAGCCACGCAGCTCAAAGCAGGCACAGACGCGGCCGCTTTGGCGGTACCTTTAAATGAGCCTTCAGAGGATACTTTCTATATCGATATGCGCCCGCGTCTTGTCAAGCTGCCTCCATTCGAGCGAAGAAAAGAGATAAACGTCCGTTATCCATTAGTGCCTCCATACGCGTTTGCTCACATTTATTGGGATGACAAGGCGAATGAGCTATTCTACGATGTAGAGGAGCCGGTCCTCGATGATACGGAACGCGAACTGCTTGAATTGATCCAGTTAGGTCTCGAAGAGATGATCAACATCAGTTTTGTCCGTGCAACAAAAGCGAATATTCTCTTGCAATACCTTGAGCGTAATGTGCAGAGCATTCTCATTGAGATCGGGACTAAGGTGAATAAGAAGACGTATTTCAAGTTGATGTATTACATCTATCGTGATTCAGTCGGCCTCAACGAGATTGAGCCGCTGATGAATGATTATTATGTGGAGGATGTAGAGTGCAACGGCCTTAATTTTCCTATTTATGTCGTTCACAGAAAGTATCAGAACCTGCGTACGAATATTGAATTCAAGGCTGCGCAGTATCTTACTGATTTTGTTGAAAAACTCGCGCAGAAAAGTGGACGGTATGTCTCGTATGCCAAGCCGCTTCTTGACGGCACGCTTCCTGACGGCTCACGCGTCAATGCGACGTACACCGAGGACATCACGACGCGGGGCCCTACGTTCACCATTCGTAAGTTTACGAAGGATCCATGGACTCCTGTAAACTTGATTCAACAGAACACCGCGAGCGCTGAATCATTCGCATTCATCTGGATGGTTATTGAAAATAAATTCAACGTCATGACGGTGGGGGAGACTGGATCGGGGAAGACAACGTTCATGAATTGCATTGCGGCATTCATTCCTCCAGAGGCGCGCATTTGTTCAATCGAGGATACGCGCGAGATCAATCTTGCTCACAGCAACTGGCTTCCAGCAGTGACGCGCAGCGGTTTCGGGATTCCCAACATAATCGGAGAGCAGTATGGGGAGATCAGCTTGTTTGATCTGCTGCGTGAGACGTTCCGTCAGAACCCTGATTACGTAATCGTGGGTGAAGTGCGCGGCAAGGAAGCGTACGTGTTGTTCCAGGGAATGGCCTCCGGCCATCCATCGTTCTCGACATTCCACGCGGCGTCTGTCGATACGCTTGTGAAAAGGCTTGAGACTCCGCCGATCAACCTTTCACCCTCGCTTGTTGAGTCGCTCGACGTCGTGATTCCAACTGCGCACATCAAGGACGTTTCTAGGAATTTTCGGCGCATGAAGGAGATAGATGAGATTATCGAAGTAAAGGAGGAGCTGGGAAAGGCAAGGTTCTCTCCGTTCATTGAATGGGACCCTCTCAAGGATGACTTTAAGATAAATAACCGTTCTGTTATATTTGACAAGATCACAAAGCGCACAGGCAAGACTTATGAAGAGTTGATGGCTGAGCTTCAGCGGCGAGCAAAGCTATTGGCGTATCTTGCGCAAAAGGACATGGCAAACTTTATGCTCTTTAACGAGATCATCAATGATTACTACAAAGATGCTGAAAAGGTGCTCAAGAAGTTTAATCTTCTCTAAAAATAACAGGAAGACTAAATATTAGGAAGACGAAGAAAATAATAGGAAGACTAAGAAAAAATTAAGAAAAGATCCTGCAGGAAGTACGGCCACTCAAATCAGATCATGATGCGAAAAATTGTTGACTGAATGGGGGTAGATTTTGGAAAAAAAGCGGAGTTTACAACAGATTGCAGCGCTCGAAGAGAGCATGAAAGAGATCGCACTAGTGGCTGAACTCTATGAAAGCACGCTTGAAATGCCGTCTAGATCAAAAGAAGAAGCAGAAGCCCGCGCGTTGGAGGCGAGATTCGCCCGTGAGCGGATGCTCAAACTCTCATTGCATGCACGCCACCTAATTACTGAGCTGGAGGCGAAAGACGTTCCACGATGACTGAAAAAGATTAATGAATAAAAATCTGAATAAAAACCTGACAACAGCACACATGGTAAACTGTGGAGCGCAAGGCCACGAGACAATCAAGTGATTGTATTAATGACGGCTCTGTAGAAAATAGCGCCGGCACACTCACCACCACCGCCCCTTTGCGAGAGATAGAAAGACACAAAAACACGCCGACAAGGGGGACGCCCCATCCGGGGAATGTCGGCTCGTCGAGTGCACGTTCACTATCACGAGCCCGGCGTGGTGGTGAGTGAGCGATGCGTCGAGCATCGCGGTGCCGGCTCGCCAAGACTTTCTACAGAGCCATTAATGACCGATTATGAAAGATGTCAAACTACTTACGCAGAAAGTCATCGACTTGCTCGATGAGCTTGAACGCTATCAGTATTATAAAGAACAATTTCTTCTTGCTGTAAATAATTTATTTAGAGAGTACCAGCGCAGGCATTATACGTATTTTCAGTATGAACAGGAATTGAAGAAGATTCTCAAGGAGAAGACGCGTGAGGAATGGATTGAGTACTACAATGCCTACTTGTATTCGCTGCTCAAAAGGATAGAGGCATACAACGATCAGATATTCTACGAGATTTATCAGGACAAGCGGTTTGAAGAGATCGGCAAGAAAGAAGCTCCTGTAATGGAGAAGATGGCTGCGCGGGTAGAAGTCATCCCGCATATAAAGAAGAAAGTCGTCCTGCCGCCGCGTAAAGCAGAACCAAAAAAAGAGGCAGTCATTGAGCCTATTCCAGGACTTCCAAAGGGGCCCGCGGTCCCGCCTGTTGCTGAAATTAGTCTGGAAAAACCCGCGCTGTCCTTGCTATCATTTGTAGCGCAAATAAGATTATTCTTCCAAAGGCTTTTTGCACGGCGGGAGATTGAACGCGAAGTTGCGAGAGTCAAGGGCGTGCCTGAAAAGCCTGCAAGGGGACTGGCGCCGAAGGTGAAACCAGCAAAGGTTACTGCTTCCTTGATGGATCTTGTAAGGAAACCAAAGGAAGCCCTGCTTGGTGCACCGCCTGCTGCAAAAGCAGCACCCGGCGAAGTGGGTTTTGGTGCAGGATTTGGGTGGCAGTTTATTCAGGCGCTGCGCGGACGTCGAAAGGAAACAGCGTTCACAGAGACAAAAGTAGAATTTGGAACTTCGACAGTGCGTTTAGAGACCTTGCGTCGTAAAGCTGCGCCAGAACTTCAAGCGCAAGTTGAAGAGATTACTGCCACAGCATTGACTGAAGAGGCACGCAGGATCAAGAGCATTCTAGAGAAGCGCAAGGCGCTCAAGATTTACCAGCCATCTTTCTTCGGAGCGCTTGCGAACGTGACGATTAAGAAAATGAGCCTGTGGCTTCTTGATAATTTTCCTGACTTCTTTAAAGAATTGTATCAGACCCTGCGTTTGGCAAACATTAAGATCCTTTCAAACACGTACGTGAACATGATGGTGCTCGGCATAATTTCGGCATTTATTTTTGGGTTGTTTCTGTTTGGTATTGTTTTTTCATTCCTTGATTTGTCGTTCAAAGTGATTTTTG
>JACRKM010000078.1 GCA_016219765.1 Candidatus Woesearchaeota archaeon | reverse complement strand
TGCAACAGCCCGAACCTCTCCAGGAAATGCTCCTGCTTCAAATTCCTTCTCCTCAGGAGGCTTCACTTCACTAAAATCGATCCGGTTTGCCGACGGGTTGATCTGCAGCGTGATGTTGCGCACGCCAAGCTTTGCAAGCCTCGAAACGCCATAGATGCCCTCGTCGCTCTCATTAAACACCACACCGTAAAACGACATCGGCTTTCCAGTGGGCCGCGAAAAGAACTCCAGCGGATCAAACTGAAACGTTTCCCGAGAAATATGATAATTATTTGAAGCGATAAAAATCAAATTCACCATTAGCATACAGATCAGCAGCGACTTGACAAATATCTCTGGAGCTTTGATGATGCTTCCGGGGGAAACGCTGCGCATCCTGTCAACAAGGTCTTCAAACATCGCCCGCACCATGTAATTATCCTGATCATAATTATCGCGCGCAGTGCGCAGTATCTCTCTGATTTGCGGATTATGATCTTCAATGTACTTAAGTTTTACAAGACGCATGCGAATGATTAGATCGGCGATGAAAAACAAAATCGACAATGCTATAGCAACATAGTAATTGACATTTAGGATGAACCCAAAGGTGAGCAACGCAAGAAGAACCAGCAAAGAATCTAACAAGCTATGTAAGAATGAAACCTTGAAAACTTCGTAATACAATTCTGAAAAAAGTCTTGTAATGTCGTTCATGTACAACCGCATGCAGTCTTCTCTTCCTGCAGTTTATTCACTTTGCTGTTGAGGCTTATAATCTGTGCGGCCTGCGATGATTTAATCGATTCGAGATCGCTCACCTGTTGCAGGAGATCATCATTTATGGCCTTTTGTTCATCATATTTTGTCAAGTATCTCTGGTACAGCTCGGCCGTTTCTCCCAGCTTCGTCTTTGTTGAGTCTAGCGTCCTCGCCGTTTCTTGCAGGTTCCTTTCCGTTAGTACCAACTGCCCCGTTTTATTCTCATAGAGCAGATCATACCGCCTGATGTCCTGAACCGTAAAATTCAGCGACGCAAGCGTTTTGTTAAGCCGAAACTTCGTATTATCAAGATCGGCGCTGCAGGTGTTGAGCGTATTGGTGGTTATATCAAGACGAGAAGTCACGTTTGTAAACGTAGACTGATAGTACATCGATGTGCCAGCTACAACAACAGCGATTCCCATCACCAGCAGCAACAAGAACAGATTGATGTTCTTCTCAAGGAATGTCATGTAAACCTCTTTTTCTTAACGCGACCAATTATCGCGTATCCTGCGCACGATCATTTCCACAAGTAAGATTGCAAGCGCCGCCAGCAAAAATTCAAAACGGAAAGACACCTGCTCAATCACACTGCGTTTTGACACATTCTTGATGTGCTCTATGATATCTTCTACTTCGCTTGGTTTAAATACTTTTCCGCCAGTCGAGCGCACTGTCGACTTAAATTGCGCATTGAACCCCAATGTTTCATATTCCTGATGATAATTCACGCCATAACTTGCGTGCAGCACACCAAATATTCCAACACGGTCATTTTTCAAATTGGCAGCATATGTATCTTTGTCAATCTTTGAAAACACCAATCCAGAAACTATTGGGAAGGCCCCAGCTTTCACAAACACCCGAGATGATTCATTCACACGCGCATCATCGACTCGCACAAAGAATGGGTTCTTGCGTTCAGGGTCGCCTATCGCCCAATTCACGATGCGCGTAAGCACTCGTGAATTCCTCTCTTCAAGCAGCTCACCAAGATTATTCCCGGAAGAGAAGACCGTCAATGCCGCCACTCTCCCGATACCATGGCGCCACACAGTAACCGCCGGCACGCCGGAATCAGTCGTGATCAAGAGTTGAGCCGATTGGCGTGGAATTATCTGGTTGTAGCCGTAGAGGACAGCGTCGAGCTCAAGATCCTCGGTAATGAAGTGGTTGGAGTTGAGTATGAATAGGTCGAATGCGGAACCTGCCTTCTTTTGCCGCGGTTCGCCAAACAGAATCTTAAGGCGGTGCGAATCAGTAGCCTTTACGTAGAAACCGTCGCCGATCTTCCCGATATCTGAAAGATACTCTTCATTCGCGTTACGGCCGACGCCGATCGTGAACAGCTTAATCCCATACTCGTGCATCGCTTGTGCGATACTTGCGGTCTGCTGCAGGTCGATTGGGTCGAGCGTCACACCGTCGGTGATCCACACAACATTCTTGCTTCCTGTCTTTCCTTGCAAAAGTTCAAACGCGCCACGAAGGCCAACATTGAGCACGGTGTAACCGCTGTCGACGAGTTTTGAAATCTTGTCCTTCACTTCTGCCTTCTGGACAAACAACGGCTCGATATCCGCTACCTTGTAGGCCTGGCTGTTGAACGCGACAACCCCAACACGATTTCCTTCATTCATGTCATCGATAACTGAGATAGCGAGCGCCTTTTCAACATCGACGGCGCGCTCTGCCTGGCCATACTCAAACCCCGTGCTGCCGGAGATATCAATGACGATCACCACATTTGAGTTGCCACGGTCCTTTTTGCCTACGCCAACCGTTACTGGAAGAAGCGTCTCGATAGCGGAACCCTTGTACTGCCCGTTATCAAACGAATTGTACCCGCCGATCACGAAGAGACCGCCACCTTCGATCACAAAATCCTGCAACGCGCCAATATCACGCACGTCGGAAGCTGAGAGATCATTCAGGATCACTGCATAGTACTTCTCAAGTTCGCCTTTGCTTGCGGGTATGCTGCTGGCCTGCGTGGTCTCGTATAGTTCGTCAAGAATGCTCTTGAGCGATGACGGCATCTTTGTCACAAACAGCACTTTCGGTTTGGGAACAACGTGCGTTGTTTTATAGAACTCATTATTCTCTTTGAAGTAATCGTTTCCTGACAGCGGTGTGATTTTTGCTGTGATATTATGGTATCCTGAAGTGATTGTCTCGTTCAATGGCTGCGCAAAAATAAATACTGATGCGGCTAATATGCAGATGACAGCCAAAAAGAATATGTCTCTCCTGTCTATTTCCTTGAACTCAAGTTTTT
>JACRKM010000077.1 GCA_016219765.1 Candidatus Woesearchaeota archaeon | reverse complement strand
CTCCTAGTGAAGAGCGGCTGCCAAAGGAAGCGAAGATCGCGATAGCGTATAATCTGAAGCTGAAGGAAATTAAATGAGTAAGCGCGGAGTGCGCAAGACCACATACGATGAAATATCCCAAGCTGTCGCTGCTCTTGCTGACGTTTTTTGTGGCGTACCTACTTTTTGCAGGAGAAGACTTCGGGTCACTGCACCCGTACATCCTGTCTCTCGGCTATGCAGGGGCGTTCATTGCGGGAATTTTCTATGTCTACAGTTTCTCAGCGGCATTCGCGACTGCGGTGTTTCTTATCATCGCAAAGCAGCATAACATCATACTGGCTGGCCTCGTGGGCGGGCCGGGTTCGCTGCTCGGCGACCTGATTATCTTCAGGTTCATCAGGCATTCTTTTGCCGACGAGATAGAGAAGCTTTCGCAGGAGCGTTTTGTTATCCACATCCATCATCGCACGCCAAATATTCTCCGTAAGCTGTTGTACTCGGGGATTGCAGCGTTCTTCATCGCGTCCCCGTTGCCTGATGAGATCGGAGTCATGCTGCTTGCTGCATCAAGGGACATCTCAACAAGAACATTTTCAATCCTGTCGTACACACTGAACACTGCGGGGATTTTTGTAATCCTGGGTGTTGGAGCAGGATTGTAAGATGCCACGTGGCACGCGTTCTGTTCTACAAAACCTAAAAATGCGCGAGCGAAAATACCTGCAAGGCTAACCATGCAACAATTCTCGGACATACTTCGCGATAGCAAGTGATGCAGTCAGGCCGGGAGAATCTATGCCGATCAAGTTGATGCAGTCAGGATGGCACGCATCACGCTCGATGACGAAATCATAGTGATCTTTGAGCCGTGCACGGATGCCTGCCTGATGAAGCGTGATGTCTTCTAGTTCGAGATTTGGAAAAAAGGGTTTTACCGCCGCAAGATAGTGCTGCTTGTTCCTTGTCTGATGATAATCTTCTTTGCCGACGTTTCCGATGTACACGGGTCCGATGGTTACTGTTTTGCCGATGACAGGATTGCCGTCTGCAATATCAAACGTTGATGTGAGGTGCGCGCCCACTGATTTTGTTACCTTTCCTTCCAGAAACAAGCGTTGAAACTCCTCAAAGGGAACGTCCAACCGATCGCCATTTGGCAGCACGGCCCAGGGCACAGGGTACACGTTGAGTCCGCGCATAAAGAGATCCGCTCGCTTTGCGCAAGAGAACTTGGCAGCCTCTCCGCGGAGCGGATACATCACATAGGGGCTGCCGGGGTTCACCATCCTTGCAAGTTCGTCTGCGTAGAGGCCTGCTGCATTGATCAGCGTGTTTGTTTCAAACGTCTCACGCGTATTTCCCGCGTTGATGACTATATCAAATCCTCGTCGTTTCGCCACGATGTTCTCGACTCGAGTTCCCGTTGAAAAAACAACTCCCACATTTACCGCCAATGATTTAAGCATACGTACAAGCTCTCCTGCATCAACGATGCCGGATGTTGGAACGTGGACTGCTGCAGTTGCGTTGACGTTTGGTTCGTAGTCATTCACTTTTGCGGCGTCGATTCGTTGGACGCCGGGGACATGATTATCAATTGCGGTCTTAAGAACATCATCAAGATATGCTTCTTCGTTGCTGTTCACGGCCACGATTAGCTTTCCCGTTTGTTTATGGGGAATGTGGTGTTCCTTGCAGAATTCGTATAGGATCCTATTACCTTGGACACAGAGAGTTGCTTTGAGATGTCCTTTGTCCTGTGGATAGTAGATTCCGGCATGGATGACTCCTGAATTTCTTGACGACTGGTTGTCTCCAGGGATTGTCTTGTTTCGCTCAAGGACAACGATTTGATCATCGAGAGTTCTGGACAATTCACACGCGATTGCGCAGCCGGTAACGCCGCCGCCGATGATAGTGATTGGGATAGCTTCGGTCATGGTTTGAGATAGCTTCTGTCATGGTTTGATGATGGTCGTCGTCCTGAGGGGGATTTGGACGTAAAAGTGAGTACAGCCAAGACAAACCCAAAAGATATTTAAAGCTTGACGCCGCTATCTATGCAAAAAAGGGTGTATCTGATGCTTCGCGTCTGGGGCAATTTTATTGACGGAAAGTGGGTACGGTCTTCTTCTGGCAAGACGTTTAAGAGTTATAATCCGGCAAAGCCGTCGCAGACGCTTGGGATCTTTCAGAAGGGCAATGAAGAGGATGTAGAGCGTGCAGTGTCGGCTGCTGAGAAAGCATTTCCGCTCTGGAGTGAAGTGCCCGCGCCGCATCGTGCCGAGATTCTTTTTAAGATTCGCGATCTCTTGAAGAAAAACAAGCAGCGCTTTGGAAAGCTCGTCACGACAGAGATGGGCAAGGTCCTTTCCGAAGGACTTGGCGATGTGCAGGAAGCAATCGATGTGTTTGAGTACATGGCTGGCGAAGGCCGTCGTCTGTTTGGGCACACGACCCCTTCTGAACTGCAAAACAAGTTTTGCATGACTGTGCGTCGCCCGATCGGTATTGTCGGTCTTATCACGCCATGGAATTTTCCCATCGCGATTCCTGCGTGGAAAATGTCTGCAGCGTTGATCTGTGGCAATACGCTCGTGCTCAAGCCATCTTCCGATACTCCGTTGTGCGCAGCCGAGCTCGTGAAATTGATGGGCAAGGCAGGAGTCCCTGCTGGCGTGGTGAACATGGTGACCGGACCTGGCGACAGCGTCGGCAGTGCGATCATCAAGCACCCGAAGATTCGGGGGCTATCGTTTACCGGCCACAAGGATGCGGGAAAATACCTCCTGCAGAATGCAGGGATCAAGAAAGTAGGTCTCGAGATGGGCGGCAAGAACGCCATCATCATTATGGACGATGCGAATCTTGATCTTGCGCTCGAGGGAGTCTTGTGGGGCGCGTTCGGTACCACTGGACAACGTTGCACTGCAACAAGCAGAGTCATTATCCATCGCTCGTTGCAGCGTCGCTTCGAGCAGATGTTGCTTGATCGTGTCCGAAGGTTGCGATTGGGAAATGGGCTTGGGAAAGATACCGATGTCGGTCCCCTGATCAACGAGGCGGCGGTAGAGAAGAGCCACCGCTATGTTGCGATAGGAAAAAACGAGGGCGCTGTGCTGTTGTGCGGCGGTAGTCGACCGAAGATGAAGGGATGCTTCTATCATCCGACGGTATTCACAAACGTGAAGCCGTTGATGCGTATCGCGCAAGAAGAGATCTTTGGTCCGGTTCTCTCGCTCATTCCCGTTGACAATCTGGACGAAGCGATCGACGTAGCAAACGGGATCGAGTACGGACTTTCTGCTTCAATCTATACGCAAAATATCAATAGTGCGTTCAAGGCAATTGAGAAGATGGAGTCCGGCGTGATGTATGTCAACGCAAGCACGATCGGTGCCGAAGTGCATCTGCCTTTTGGCGGAGTGAAGAGCACCGGAAACGGTGCGCGTGAAGCGGGGATCGAAGGCATCAATGAATTCTCCGAAGTGAAGGCAGTTTATGTCGATTTCTCAGAAAGGCTGCAGAGGGCGCAGATCGATGTGGTGAAAGTTCTTAAATAGCTTTTGGCTCTGTAGAAAGTCTTGACGAGCCGGCACCGCAAGGCTCGACGCCTTGCTCGCTCACCACCACGCCAAGCTCGTGATATGTCAGCGTCTTTTCATGGCCGACATTCCCCGATGGGGCATCCCCCTTGTCGGCGTCGCTGTGTTTCAGTCTATCTCTCGCGGAAAGGCGGTGGTGGTGAGCGTGCCGGCACTATTTTCTACAGCGCCATAGCTTTCACAAAGTTAATATAAGAATAGAAAAGATTCTTACGGGTTCACTACTAGCTTTCCAACCATATCGCCATGTCCAGCGCCGCAGTACACGTTACACGAAAATCCAAATGTTCCGGCTTTGTCTGCAGTGAATTTCACGGTTGCACTTTCTCCTCGACCGAGATGCTGGCTAACACCAAAGTCTGGCAGGTAGAATCCGTGCGGCACGTCTTGGCTGGTGATATTGAGTTCGACCTCGTCCCCGAGGTTCACAGTTATTGTATCTGGAACCCACGCCCACTGCTTGGCGATTATATTGAATTTCTTGATCTGCTCGACTACCGGTTCGCTTGCGTGTTCGAATTTTGATTTCGCCACAGGTGACGGCGCAGAGCTCTTAGCAGGTTGTATAAGCTCATCTGCTGGCTGTGACAGCGGTTGGGCGTGTTGAGCACTGACAGGTTCAACCTCTTGGGAAGGAGCAGATGATACAGCTGCAGGCGCGGGTGCAGGAGAAGGTGGAGTAGATACCTGCTGTAGATCTCGAGAAGGTTCTTGAGCACGTGTGCAGGCAACAAGAAGTACAAACAAAGAGAGCAGCACAACAGCGAACAGTTTTCTCACATTGCATCACTCATTCTTATGGATTTGATGAAGCAGGCAGATAGGTCTTCCACAGTTGCTTGTCATTTCGTTTATCTCCTACCGGGTACCCATAATGGTCGCACTTGACTGATGTGTCGCAGTAGATTTTATATCCTTTTGTCCGCGCATCGAGGCAGAACATGATGTCTTCTCCCGAATCAATGGCCGGGTTGTACCGATACTTGATGTCCTTGAGCACCTTGGCTGAGAGCAGCATGCACCCAAATCCGCTTGCTGCGATCTCTGTGACGCGTTCACGCAGTACTCCGCCGATGTTGTAGATGCGTCCGCTTTCTTCATCACCAAAATCGAATAGGATTGGTGCGATGATCTTGTATCCTTCATAATTGACTTCTGATAAGTATACGCCGCAGATTATGTCTTTGTGTTGAAAGAGCAGTCGTGAAAGGGCAAATGGCGGCAGTACAATATCGGTGTCGACGAAAAGGAGATAATCATAGTCGTGGGCCAGCGCATACTCCCTGATCGTGTTGCGCCCGCGCGTGATTTTAACGATGGTGATCCCTCCTGCAGCGTCGCGAATACAGCGTGCGCCAGTCCTTTTCAGGCGCTCAAAATAGGCATCGCGTACAGAATTATCGACAAAGAGGACGTCGAAGTTCTTGTTGTCTTGTGCGTGCGCGGCTTCCATGAATTGATCAAGGAATTGTTCATCCTGGTCGCATGTGACGCAGCCAATGAGGACGCGTGGTCGTTGCATGAGTGAACGGAAGAAGTCTTATTATAAAAGAATAACGATACAAAAGGTCGAAAGGCAGCAAAATGTAGTATAATCCAGTTATTTCTTTATTTACACTTGTAAGCAGTAATAACAGAAAGCTTTATGAAGAAAAGCCCATTTCAAATGGTAACTTAATTGGAGGCCATACACATGAGCAATCTAATCTTAAACGAACAAGTTCAACCATACAAAGCATTTGAAGGCAAAAATACTGAACAAATGCCCCTTTTGATAAAAGAAGGAAGAGTTCCTCTGTCTGTTGCAGGTTTGATGCAACGAAGACTTGAAGTTCTTAATAGCAATGTTTCCAAAGAAGTAAAAGATTCTTGGTGGAACCACTACTTTGACACAGGAGACGCTCCAGCGTACGATACTCAAGGAAATATGAAAGTTGTTCTTGACGCTCAACCGTTACGAGAACTAACTTCTAAAAGCGAATTACACAATGGTGCTCTCGTTCTTCCACAAGGAACCTACGCAGGTTTACAAGGAGAACAATTCGGCAAAGACCAGCTCGCACAATACGTAAGCAAATGGTATAATAAAGGAGAATCCGTTAATAATCCAGTCTGGGTTGCATTAGCGCGCGGAGATAAAACCTTACTTGCTGAATATGATACTGCTGCTTTCGCACGAGCGAAAGAATTAGGTTACGATACTGCAATGGGCGTTTTCGTTGCTTCTCCACAAGAAAAGGAGACCATGCGGCTTTGGTGTCTTTGGGCTGTCGGCTACTTCGGCGGTGCCGACGGCAACCTCGGCCTCGACTCCTACGGCGACAGCGGCCGGCTGGTCGGGGTAGAAGCGCCGGAGGCGCAGGTCGCGCGAAAAATAGCACACCTTCTAACGGAAGTGTAATCGTCGCACCAAGTTTAGAACAAGTTCTTGCATTAGGAAGAGAACATGTTTCTAAAGAAGGCATGGACGCATTCGAAACTGAAGCTCAGAAATTATACAAATAAATCTTTTCTCTTCTTTTTTAGGTTTCATTTTTTATTTATTGACCGCCGAAACAATACAGTGCAGCTTCATCCCTATTCCAAGCAGTATCAGTCCGATTCCTAAAGGATATAATTCACGCGTCCATAGTAATGCTTGTGGGCTTATAGAGTTCGAGGCTACGCCGCTAGCCGCGATTATCGTGAGGGCGAATGAGCTGATGATGAGGCCAAGGCCTGCTGCCATGGCTACTCCCGCACGCCGCATCCTGCGGTCTAGATCTCCGATCATTTTTTCACCCCTCTTTGAGCAAGCGTATCAAGAGCGCCTTTTGTGCATGCAGACGGTTTTCTGCCTGGTCAAACACCGCACTCTGCGGGCCATCAATGACTTCGCTTGTGACTTCCTCGCCTCGCTTGGCCGGCAGGCAGTGCATAAAGATTGCATCTTTCGCAGCAAGGGACAGCAGTTCTTCATTAACTTGATAGTGCTTAAGCGCCTTTCGACGCCGCGCGTGTTCTCTTGTACTTACGTGGTAGCTCATCCAGGCGTCGGTGTAGAGAACATCTGCGTTCGCTGCTGCGGAATGCGCATCTGTAGTAACATTTATCATGCAGTGATTTCTGAGGGCTTCAGTTTTCGCCGTGTCAAGAACTGTGTGGTCTGGCTGAAATTCGTGGTGTTTTGGGGCGGCGATGGTCATATGGATTCCAAGTTTTGCGCACGCTTCGAGCAACGAATGGCAGGTGTTGTTCTTTCCGTCCCCAAAATAAGCAAGCTTGAGTCCTGCAAGTTTCTTTTTTCGCTCGAGCATCGTTACTGCATCAGCAAGTGCCTGGCAGGGATGGGAAAAGTCTGTCAGCCCATTGATCACAGGCACCGAGGAATGCTTTGCAAGTGACAGCAATTCTTTGTGTGAGTACAATCGTGCCATGATAGCGTCAACATATCTGGATGCTGTATTTGCAAAGTCACTGATAGTCTCTTTATGCCCGAGTGTCGATTCTTCAATTGAATAGTAGATGGCATGGCCTCCGAGTTGCTGCATGCCGACTTCAAACGAGAGTCGCGTGCGCAGCGATGGTTTTGCAAAGAGCGTGAGCAGATTCTTTCCTGCAAGGGCTCGTCGGTACCGTCGCGGCTTGCGTTTGATGCGGACTGAGAATGAGATAAGGTCAGAGAGCTCGTGCGAGCTGAGGTCTGCAATAGAAAGGAAGTCTTTCGTAGATAACATGATGATGCCCATTACACAAGTTCAATGAATGCCTAAATGAGCACTTTGTCGTTTGATTTTGATTCTTGAGAGGATCTTCGGCAGTTTTGGATTTCCAACCTCGGCAAGTTCGTAACGGACGCTGACTACTGGTTTGTTGACTTTGAGAATGCGTGATATATCCACCGGGCTCGCGTCTACTACAATGTCACACTTAGCACGATTGATTGTTTTTTCAAGATCTGCAACTTGCGCTTTGCCATACCCCATTGCAGGCAATATTTTATGCAGTGCAGGGTATTTTTTATAGACGTCCTTGATGCTTCCCGCGGCGTATTTTTGAGCGTCGACGATCTCGCTCGCGCGATGGCGTTTTGCTGCGAGCATGCCTGCGCCATACGTCATGCCTCCGTGCGTGAGCGTGGGCCCATCCTCGATGACGAGCACGCGCGCTCCTGTGATGCGTTGTGGTGAATCGATGCAAAGCAGGGACTCTGCCTTAATGACAACAGCATCAGGGTTGTACAGCTTGATGTTCTTCTCGACCACTTTGACTTCGTGTTCTTGTGCCGAGTCGATCTTATTGATGATGAGGACGTCCGCCATGCGAAAATTCGTTTCGCCGGGGTGGAATTTGATTTCATGGCCTGCGCGATGCGGGTCGACGACGACGATGTGCAGGTTTGGTTTGATGAAGGGAATATCATTGTTGCCCCCATCCCAGATGATGATGTCTGCTTCTCGTTCGGCAAGGTCCAGGATTCTCTGGTAGTCGATGCCCGCGTAGACAACTATGCCGTTTGCGATGTGGGGTTCATATTCTTCGCGTTCTTCTATCGTGCATTTGTGAGCGTCGAGATCAGCATACGTAGCAAATCGCTGCACCGCTTGTTTACGCAGGTCCCCGTATGGCATCGGGTGGCGCAACACAACAACGCGCGCTCCTTGGTTTTTGTAGTATTTCGCAACGTAGCGTGAAGTTTGGCTTTTTCCGCTTCCTGTTCTGACTGCGCACACTGCAATCACAGGAACAGCGGCATGCAGGAATGCCGACCTTGGCCCAAGAATTGCAAAGTTTGCGCCGCTTGCCAGCACTGTTGACGCTTTGTGCATTACGTCTATGTGTGAGAGATCGCTGTAGGAAAGGTAGATGGTATCGACGCGGTATTTCTTAATCAGAGAAGGCAGCTCTTTTTCTGCATAGATCGGAATGCCGGTTGGATAGTGGGGTCCTGCGAGTTCAGCCGGATACCGTCGGCCTTCGATGTTTGGGATTTGTGTAGCGGTAAAACAGACAACCCGTTCACGCGGATTATTACGAAAGTGTGTGTTGAAATCATGAAAGTCTCGTCCTGCGGCGCCCATGATGATGGCCGAGACAGGCTCAGCCCTCTTGCCGGCATCGCCGCTGAATGTATCTTTTTTTTGAAACACACGAATCACGCTGAAAATCGTATTGATAACAAATTATTGATAATAAATAATACCAATAAATAAAAAATACTGATAACTAAACAAGCTCTTCAAAGTTTTGCAGGATCTACTCCAATAGCGAGTATACTGCATGCCATCATGGGCCTGATTCCGCGTGCACGCAGCATCTTGACGAACTCCTGTGACTCGGCGCCCGGGTTGAGATATACAATCTTTGGACCGACCCGCACGATGTCTTCGACAAGCGTCAACCCGACTGCTGGCGGAACATACACGCTCACGATGTCAAGTTTGACTGGAACGTCTTTGAGTTTGGGATAGCACGTAAGCTCTTCAATCTGTTGAGCGTTGGGATTGACCGGATACACCCCGTAGCCTTTGCTGGAATACGCTCGTACTGCTTTGTTGCTGTACTTGCTGCGGTCGCGTGATGCGCCGAGGATTGCGATGTTTTGTTTGGGTTGTTTTAGTTCGAGTTTAGGCATATTTGTCACCTCTGTTCACGCGGAGTTTTCTTCTTCGCGATGGCCGTGTGGATTGGATCAGTTTATTGAACTCGCTGCTGTAACGTCAGGATGCGGCTTTGGGTTTGAGCTTGAGTGCTTCATTGATCGCATCTTTGTCAAACCCGACGATTATAGTATTGCCGATCTCGATGACGGGAACGCCGAGTTGCCCGGTTTTTTTCTGCATTTCATCGGCAGCTTTTTCATCGGCCGCTACGTTAATGTCCTCAAATGGCACGTTGTTTGCTTTAAGGTAATCTTTTGCCATGTGGCAGTATGGGCACGTTGGGGTCGAGTAGACTTTAACGTGGGGGTATTTAGAAGTCTGTCCTGCGGGGCTTTTGCTTGCCGGCGTCTTGGATGACGAACTTTTGCTTTTTGGCATATAACACCTCTTTGATTCGTTAATCTTGAGCATTGCTTGGGATCCTGATGTTCATTGATTCTATCAATTTAAATCTTTTGTTACAATGGGACGTTATTGAAAACCTACCGACTGGTCGTGCCGGCACTATTTTCTATAGAGCCATTACAATGAAAGCTCAAAGTGATGGAAAGGCGTTCGCCACTCTTCAAGAATGAATCAGAATCAAGCATCAGAAGAAGAATTGCAGTAGAACACTAAAGAGCGCCATGGTCGCAACATCCGCGATTGATGTTACAAGCGGGATAAGGTAACTATTAGGATCGTGTTTTTTATGATAGATGTAAAGCCCCGTCACGATAGAAAAAAGGAGCAGCAGCGCCACCAAGATCAGCGTTGAGATGATCGTCATGAACGTGATTTTGATGAACAATGGCGGGTTAAAACGGAATCCGCGCAATATAGCGATGACAAATGCGAGGATCGCAAGGTACATCGATGAGATTAACGCTGCGACCATGACTTTAGAAAATAGCGCCTTGAAGTTATGTGACTGCCACCATTTGCCTTCTGGAAATTCGCCCAGGTAGAGCATCGTCGTAAATTTAGAGCATACGATCGAGGCAAAGCCTCCAATGAGCGCGTTGAGTCCTGGCACGATTATTAGTATGGGGAGCAAGATGAGAAGTTTTTTCTCTACTGAATGGAGCGCCAGCCCTCCCAAGGAACTGATGATGTTTGAGATGATCATGACGCTGAACGTTTCCCGAAAGATTGTTAACACTGTTTTATTCATGCTAAATCTTTTAAACGATATTGCAGATCGCATTGATTATCACGTTACTATGACAATAGCAATTAATAATGAGACGATTGCGGCGACATCTCCAACGACGGTTATATACGGGCCCATCACGTTATCAGGGTCGTAACCATGCGCGAAGAACCAGACCGTGCTTTTTACGGTTAAAGGGATCAAGATAAGGTTTGAAACGATAGTTGCAATGATGGCCACCCAGATAATGTCAGGATTGTTTATCTTAAAGATGAAGTATGAAGCTGCATAAGCCACGAGACCCAAGATAACGCTGGCAGCCAATGAGAGAAGAAATGCTGCCACGACTCCATCCCTGATGCCTTGTCTTTTTTGTTTTGCGATGTCAATGCTTCCGATGTGCAGTTCTGAAGAAAGCCGTGCTGCAAGGCTTCCCACCACATCTCCCCGCATATCAAGGAATCCCGGAAGTAATACAAAAATGCCGGGAATTAGTGCGATCTTGTCTGTGTAGAAAGCGAGTGCGCCTCCTGCAAGCAGCCCGCCGGTTACCGTGACGATCTGGCCGATGGCGATTTCTTTGCTATCTTTGTCGAAAGCCATGGGAACAAGAAAAGGAGAGATTCAGTTACACTGTGGGAAGTTTACGCTTTCCAGCCGCAAGTTCCCGCAGGATAACTTCTGCGTGTGCAGAGCAGACTGCGACGATAATGTCTCCCGGAGCCAGGCTGAATTCACGGCTAATTCCAAAGTACCACATGTCTCGCCGCTGGACCGCAATAACTCTGATTCCCACATGCGTTCGTAGTTTGAGTGTTCCAACAGTGGTATTGCCAAGGGTAGATGCCGGGTTGACACGTTCTGCGACAACGCGTTCGTCAGAATCTTTGAGTACGTCCTTGATGACGGAAGGAAAGTCCTTGCCGCGTTTGGCAAGCAGCGCAATGTGTCGTGCAGCTATTGAGATGTCTTTGACGTGGTCGATCATGTCAAGCAGCAAGATCCGTTTCTCGTCAGCTTCTTTGATGCGAAAGACATATCTGACAGTCTCTTCCTCAAGCAGCTTAATCTTCTCAAAAAGAGACTCGACTTCGCGCGTAATTCGCTCATCGCCAAGTAAGATGGCAGAGTATGCCAGGTCGAGCATCAGCTCAGACACGTTTTTCATCTGGAGAATGTTCTCTTTGATATTTTGGCCCATACAAACACCTCGTTACTATTGTAAATGTTGTAAATATACTGAAAAGAAGCAGCGCTCTACCTCTTTTTGAAATTAAAAGGAAATTTTAATTTATAAGAATTGTGTTTAAATTGACTGAAATTCAGCCAAATGAATGAGAAAACCAATAAATGAGGCTCTGTAGAAAATCTTAATTAGCCGGCACCGCGAGGCTCGACGCCTCGCTCGCTCACCACCACGCCGGGCTCGTGATATGTGCTCTGTTCTTTGATTGCCGACATTCCCCGGATGGGGCGTCCCCCTTGTCGGCGTGTTCGTGTGTCTTTCTATCTCTCGCAAATGGGCGGTGGTGGTGAGCGTGCCGGTGATATTTTTTACAGAGCCAATAAATGAAGATAATTATAGTCTGCCTTCTAAATCTTTATTATTCTTGTCGTTTCCATCTTGATTGTTCGCTGCGTCCTTTTTTTCATCTATTTTCTCATCTCTCCTCGCTTTTAACGCCCAGTAATAGTAAGGACCCTGCAGGCCGATAAGCATGCCGCCAAGTAGGATAAGATTTTGTGAGTTTTCTGGATCAGTATTGCGCTTGTAGATTCCATATGCGATCAATCCTACACCTGCCGTGGATACGATACCGTTGACTGCGGACACGATGTACTGAGCAGAATGTTTTGGGAGTTGGAAGGCCATTAACATCAACGTTAAACTGTCAGAGTCTGCTTTCCAAATCGGAATCATTGTCCTTCTTATGGGCGCTTGACGTGTCTTTTTTGATAAATAGGTGCGCGGGGATTGTGGACGCGATCAGGACTGCTCCGTACAGGAATGCATTCTTGGAAAGCTGTGGATCGCTGTCAGTGCGTGATACATAGATACTGAAGGCAACGTAACCTGCTCCAACTGTGCAGACGAGCCCATTGACTGCACGCGTGATATAGTATATCGTGTTTTTTGGAAACGTAAAAGCCATATGTATATGCCTGCCGCGTGTTCATAAAAAAGAATGGATGGCTTTTTTGTCCAATATGAAAAAACAAAAGCATTAGAAGGGCATTTGAGAAGATTATGGATTATAATGGGGATATTATTCGTACAGCCCGCTTATCATTATGAAAGTATTGGTCTGGCGCTTGATCTTCACCTTTTTGAGTAAATATTCATCACTATGCGTGCAATGAGTGCAAGATAAGCAACTTGAAGAATGATCGGGACGAGCGAGAAGAATGAAGGGAGAAAGGATAATGGACCTGCTGCCAATTCGGGCGGTGTAAGTGCGAATGTGAGATTGGCATAGAGAAAGAGCGGAACGATGAACGGGAACATGATGTAGTATGAACCTGACCCTGCAATGTAGAGTGCATGAAGAAGCGCCGTCAAGACGAGCAGTGCAGTGGTGATTGAGGTTTGCTGACGGCGTGTGACAAGAGCGCCCAGTGTATTGAGCGTGATCGCATATGCGGGCGTGTTCCACGCTGAGAGCAGTTTGCGCGACAATAGCATTGCAGTCCACCCGCTTGCAGCAGCGATAAGAACGTGAAAGGCGATATTGGCCGCGCTGGCGAGTTTCAGATCGATTGTCACGACGGAAGATAAGGTAAGGTAGATCGCGAAGATGAAAAGATATGACCAGAAAGTAACGTGAGCAGCTTTAAAGAGATTCGCGTGTCGCAGCGGCCCGTGTGCTAGAAACTGGCGTTTCTTTTTATGGCCCGGTTCGTGCATCTGCTTGTCAGGTTGTTCAACCAAAGTTTGCGGCTGAACATTGCGCGTGCCGTGCGATTTTTCTCTAACTGGTTTTCTTTTTTTTGTTTTCTTTCGTTGTTTCGCCATAGCGCTGAAAATTCGAGAAAATCTTATTTTATGATGTTCCGTGATATTCCAAAAATCTGCAAGATAACAGACAGCAGATTTATAAATATTGACATATAAATGTTGATATTAGAATATTGAAACAAGAGAGGTTAAAGATGGGCTTTATTGATGGGCTGCATGAGCGCCTTGTGACGCTCGTCATTCTTTTACTTCTTATACCAGCATTATTCTATATTGCCAGGTTGATTGCATTTCGCCAGTTCTTGAAAGGGAAGCACCTATAAAAACGGTATTTGTTTAGCTCTTATGCTCACCGCGCCGCCGCGATGCTCGCCATTTCCCGTGTTATTTGCTTGATGTGACTTTGTTTTTTGTGACAAATCATGATTATTCCTGGGACATCTGACATCCCTGAGGGAACCCTGTCAGATGTCCTACGCAGTCCGTCGCCGCCAGACAGGTTTCCCTGCAAGGATGTCTGGCGGCGCAGGAATGAGAGAACGAAACGCTTCTCATCACACTTACAAGCAAGACGTTCACACATCAAACGTGGCGTTCGCTCGCAGGTCGGTGGCGGCGCTGTGAGGGTGATTAGCTAAACAAATACAGTATGATGGAAAATTACTATTGCAGGAGCTCACGAACTGCAGAAAACACTTCTTCAACTGTTGCATTCTGGTAACTTCCCTGTGCAAGCTGTGGACCGCCGCCTCCCTGCCCCTCGATCTTCAAGAACAACTGCTTTAGCAATTCTGCAGCGTTATAATTTTGCGGGCTGGTCGATCGAACAGCAATCGTAGGCCGTTCCCCGTCATTGACGAAGCAGAAAACAGTATCGGGCTTATTAACCGCATTGATCTTGTCGACGAAGTCACGTTTATTGATTCCGGGAAACACTGCATACGCGAATGTAAGGCCATCAACTGTTTCTTCCGCGATATCTGCATGCACATTTGCTGACAGCTCACGAATCTTTGCCTTTTGCACTTCGCGCTCGGCAAGCAGATTCTTGATTCCATGCGTGATATCCCCGTAATCGAAATTCGTAAGCACACGCACACGCCGTGCAATATCGGCAAAGAGAAAAAGATCATCAACTGGATCGAGTTTGAATCTAACTTCATAGAATCCTTTCTTGACTGTATTAAACTTCGTGACAAGCAATGGCCCTATCTCCCGCGTCCTGCTGACGTGCGTTCCGCAGCAAGCGCTCTTGTCGAAATCCTTGACTTCTAGAATGCGTACAGTGTCTTCTTTGATGCGCTCTGGCCGGATACGCACACCATCAACTTCGTGAACGCTTCCTTTATCCACGCGGTGTGAAATAACGCTGCGGTTTTCGCGGACAATTTGATTCGCGAGTCGCTCTGCTGCTATGAGATGATCGATAGAAAGATTGTCTGCTTTCACAAAAATGCTTGATTCGTGTTCGTCGAGCTCTACCTTGTCGACAACCGCGTCTTTCACAACGCGCTTGAGAGCCCCAAAGAGAATGTGCTCGCCGGTGTGCATGCGGGTGAGTTTCTGGTGCCTGCCTTCGTCTCTGACAACTTCAACGGCATCACCTTCCACAAGATCAAGTGTCGGAGCATCAAGAAAGTGAAGAAGCCGCCCATCCTCCGACCGCGTGTCGACGACGCGAAAGTGCTGATGAGACCCGGGAATGATCTTCGTCAGGTGCCCGGCGTCACCAGGCTGTCCTCCGCCGCGGGGATGAAAAATACTTTGGCCAACCTCAACTGCTGTGAGACCCTTCTCTTGATGGACGTACGTGACGTTTGTTCGCATGCGAAAATACATCCTGATTTTGTTTATATAATTTATGGATAGATGCGCGTGACACCTGTCGAATGATGAAAGTGGACTTTATTTTATCTCTTCAACTCTTCATGAATTTGACGAAGTTTTCTTGTCCGAACAATATGACTCCTTTTTTTATTCCTTCTAAAAAAGCTTTGTTGCCTTCTTGAAGTTCTTTTCTGAATTCAGGAACGGTGAAATTTATGGCATGGATTTTCCTACTTTCAGTTTTCTGTAGTTTATCTATGATCTTTTGTATTTTTACGAATTTCTTCTTCTTGGCTGTTCCTATTAGATCTATATCATTAGCCTGCTGTGGAGAAGTTAAGATACTTCCATACAAGATAAGAAAATCCACTTCCGTTTCCAATTCCGCGAGATTTACTCCCCATCTCCTCTGTTTGACTGATTCCTCTGCAAGATAAAAAACCAGAGCTTTCTCTACTAATGCGTTCCTCCAATTTATCTTGATGATGGATGTGCTAGTCCTTCCCGTTCCAACAGATTCTATTAAGACGAATTTCTCAGCTTCTAGCTTCTTGAGGATTTTCCACATTCCAACACGGCTCAACTTCAATTCATCAGCAAGAGAGGTTATGGTGTGCCGTTTAGAAAAATCTTTCAACAATACCAGCATCACTTCTTTTGATGTTTCCATTTGGTTAATAACTATTAACGAATAGTTAATATTTAAACTTTTCGGCTTCGCACCCGATTTCTCGTGGACCGCACGCGTCCAATAGTCGTTCGCATGCGGAGCAATGCCTCATTTTTGTTTATATAACTTGCTGTAGTAATTCACTAACCGTTGAAGAGAGGTAAATTGACGAGTGTGGATAGCTGTCGGTGGAACACCAGCGGCGAAGCCGCTATCTATTGTCTTTTGTTTAAGTGT
>JACRKM010000071.1 GCA_016219765.1 Candidatus Woesearchaeota archaeon | reverse complement strand
TTCACGACGAAAATTGCTGCGTCGCGACTCATTTTCAACAAAACCAGAAACAGACGAACATATCAGACTAGCTTTATAGACCGTATAAACGAAGAAAAAGTAGCACCCCACAACATTTTATGATAACTTGCAAACAAGCCCCCTCATCCACTAATTTTATATACAAGTTTATGTAGTGCCGTGCAACAACAACCTACAATCACTAGACATGCACGGAGATGATACAATGAAACGAGTAGCAGGATTAGCTTCGATAGTGCTTACAGCTGGCATAAGCGCAAGCGCGTCTGGCTGCGGATCGACCTTGGTGCCATACGGAATGGGGCGTTTCACGGAAAATACGACCCTTAACGTCTCGTCCGAGTCCCTTCCATGCAGTAAAGCAGAAGTGTGGATGGACAAGAAAGGATACATGATCCAGTGCGATGAAAAGCACGGATTCCAGCACTGGAACGGTCAGGACGTTCTGCAGTGGAACGGGCACGCTCTGCACGACACGAACGCTGATGGCAAACTCGATTTTGTACTGCTTGGCAACGAGCCAGTGTATGTCTGTCACAAGGAAGGATCCGCGGTCTCATGCAGATACAGTTCACGGCGCGGATTCCAGCGCTCGAACAACCAGAAAGTTCAGCAGTGGATGGTATTTGGGGGCGGCTACTGGGAGCCTGCTGATCAAAAGTTCTATGATAAAAAGGTTGCTGCATTCAAGCGCGACGAAGTACACAAGTTGTGGCAAGCGAGGTGGCATTAAAATGAAAACACAAATGCCAAACTTATCTAGCTAACATCTGTGGGGATGAGTCATGGTAACGTCTGGGCTATTAAGTAAAGAGGATATCATACGGGGATTTATGGAATCCATTCGACGCATCGAACACATTGAACAGATCAATGCGGTAGGAATTGAACAGATTCTATTGCAAAACGTTCTGAGGCCGGATGGCATTGAACCAAACTTCAAAGGAGGCGTACCAACGCTCTACAATGAGGTTGCCTGTTTTGTTGCAAGCATGCATCCACACATAAATCAGATTGGTGCGCTCTACAGGTTAAACGAGATCCGCCGGCGTTATTTGTAATTTTTTCCTTTTGCTTCTTTCGTTTGAACTTTTTCTAATAGACTCTATAGAAAATCTTAATTGGCCGGCACCGCGATACTCTACGTATCGCTCGCTCACCACCACGCCAGGCTCGTGATATGTCGGCGTTTTTTCATGGCCGACATTCCCCGTTATGGACGCCCCCCTTGTCGGCTGGTTCGTGTTTCTTTCCATCTCTCGCGAAAAGGCGGTGGTGGTGAGCGTGCCGGCACTATTTTCTACAGAGCTGTTCTAATACGAAAATTTATATCTCTTGAAAACACAGAAAGCCAAAAAGAGGTAATTCATGGCTTTTGTCGAAGTTGCTACAACCGTAGGTCTTTACGTATGGGAATTATTTAAGATATGGCTGTCGACGCTTTTTGTTGCTCCTTTCAAGAAGTTTGATATGTTGTGGGTCCTCGTCCCTGTCTGGTTGACGTGGGTGTTTACGGAGTTCTTTCAGGAGAAAAAAGGCACGTCGTTAGGTAATGCGATCTCGAACGCTGTGACGCCCTTTTGGGCAAGCTTGGATTGGACGCGCACATCTATTCGCTTTTTTCACACCGGTGAGCTGAGTTTGGGTTCGTTGATCGGCCGCATCGCCCTTAGCTTGATCGTTCTGTCATACGGAATGACTATCATTGTGCTCGGAATCAAAGGAAACAAGATAGTCAGGTATATTGGAAGAATTCGTGAAGTTACATATCTCATTGCTGTGTTTACACCAGTGTTCTACAACGTGGTGCCTCTCTCATTTAAGCTGGTGCTTGCGATCATTGTTTTTTTTCCGTTATTCTATTTCACTATCGAACTCATTGATTACTTCACACCCGAGCCTAAAGCGATGAAGACCGATGAAAGCGATGAAGGAGGTTTGAAAAAAGAAGAATCTGGATTGGGCGATCTTAGCAGCGGTCTTGGCGGTTTGGGCGAGTTTGGAGACAATGCAGGCAGGCTTGGTGGAGTTGGTCCAGAATCTCAGCTACCCACCCCGGGTTCTTCTGGTGGAATGCCTCCTAGTAAGGGTCCTGATAAAGGATTTAGAGGAGGTCTGGGAAAATTCTAAGAAGTGTTCAACGAGTGCAAAAACTTTATAAACACCCTCAAAAAACTCAAACGTGATCAATATGGAAGGCACAATTGTCAATTATCGTTCAAGCGTCCACTCTCAGGTCCAAAACCAGATGGTTGTTGTCGTCAAAGGCGTGGATTCGAAGAAAAAAGCTTCGGAGCTTGTTGGAAAGAAAGTAGTCTGGGCCTCTCCAGCAAAGAAGATGATCGCTGGTGAAGTCCGCAGTGCGCACGGCAATAGCGGCGCGCTTCGTGTTCTGTTTGCAACAGGGATGCCTGGCCAGGCGGTTGGGCAAAAGGTCAAGATTGAGTAAATGTGTATTTGATAGTAACCAGTCACTTGTTGGCTTCCTTCTGTTGATTTGATACATCGTATACTCATAAGAATATATTCCAATAACTGCTCGTGAGCTCTTGTGCTGTCATATCTATCAGCTTTTTGTATTGTTGGTCGTCCGTTGTTTTTGCTTTGTCTGTGTTGTTTAGTGCTTGAAGGTACTCCTGCCTGTTCTTCTTTTTGATGATTATTGGAGGGTATCTGTTATTGAGCATTATGAGATTCATCAGCATCCTTCCAGTCTGCCGTTTCCATCCATGAAGGGATGTATCTTCTCAACTCTGTGGTGAAATATTGTCGCTAGGGCAAGAGGATGGAGTTTACCCTTTAAATTAACATTCAAGAAAATAAAGGGTAAGTGGCGCTTTCAGGCACATCGTAAAACGTGCTTTGTGCTCCACTAATTGCGACTGATGGTATACAATGATTAAAACATACACATTTATACCATTCTGCATATATGCCAAATTGGAAGACATACTTCAGAATAGGAGCAAAGATTTATATAGTAAATCTCCTGTTCGGTATAATTGCCAGATTCGATATATACCAAAAAGCATATCGAATAATTAGCCACAAATTAGTCTCCGAAATCGAGCTGGAGGCAGCCGCGGCGATAGGATTGCAAACAGCCAGTAGCACATTCGGACATCGACGGCAACTCCCGGCGTTTTTCACAGATCGCTTTGACAAGCGGGAAGCAGGCGAACCGATTAGAAAAGCTTTAAATATAATTGCTCATTTAGACTATATACCAATTGGTAAAAGACGGGGAAAAAGAGGTCATGCCCCAGAACGAGTTGTCAAATCGGGAGAAATCGCTATACTGTCCTAGACAGCGCTATCTGGATATTATCAGGCGCAATATCTCGCACAGCAAGCACACGCTTCTTCTTGCACCCTGTGGCCTTGGCAAGTCCTTGCTTGTACGCGACTTGTTTGAGTCGGAGAAGAAAGACAAAAGCAGGTCTGCAAACACGACCTTTGTCGCGCTTGACCTTGCACGCGTAAGCATTTCTCCAGAGAATTTTGCACAGGAATTCATCGGCAGCATTGCAGCAGCGAATGACCGCGCACAAGCCGGTGGCGCTTTGGCGTATGAGGACATCGATTTTCTTCTGCAGCAAAAATACAGTGGAGAAGTAAGGGAGATTCTTTCAAGGATACGCAACGAACTTCAGAAGATCAAGCCTGACCAGCGGCTGATCCTGACGCAGGCTTTCGCGTGTGCGGAACAGTTTGCAGCGGACAACAACCGCAAGTTAGTCATTGCGCTCGATGATGCAGAACAGCTACTTGGCTTTGACAACTTTCCGCAGATTCGCGATAGTGCGCAACTGTTTGCTGACGCTACAAAGCGGTCCAAAAATGTCGTCTATATTCTCATTAGTTCTTTCGTGAGCGAGATGCGCAAACGGTTCTCGCACAGCCTCGACACGCAGAGCCTCGACATAGTCAATCTTGAGTCCTTCTCTGCACAGGAGACTCGACAACTTGCAGAAAAGATCCTTGGAAAGATGGACGAGCGTGTCGCTGCGCAAATGCATCATTGGTGTGCAGGAATTCCGTCGGTGACAGTTTCGCTGGCGGAAAAACTCGTACAGGCGCACATCAATGTCAAAGATGTTGCCAGTGTCCCAAAAATCAAGGATATCTTTGCTCAAGAGATCGCGTCACCCGCATCATTGATCTATCAATATACAAAAGAAGAGTTTTCCACGGCGCTCGTGCACGCGCGTGGCGCGTCATTGCTCAAAAGCATCGTGCGTGTTGTTGCGTTGCACGACAATTTACGTCTGACAGAGATCGCCCGCAAAGTCTATCGTTCTGGGCCTGTCACGAAGAGCTTGCTTGATCGTCTTGGTGAAGTTGATTTGATAAAAAAGAAAGACTCGACGTTTGAATTCCAGAATCCGATTGTCAAGAATTGGTGCAAGGCATATTTCGCAGGGCTTGAGCTAAGCAAAGACGCCGCTGGCGAGGAAATTGAACAAGTGAAGAAACTCATCTCATAACCACACAACCCGAATAATCACACAACCATAATTGCACGAACATGAAAAGAAACATGAAAAGACTGACGCAACGATCGGATCGTGAAACTACACAGCGCCGCGTTATCATCCTGCTTGCAATCTCAATCGCAGTATTATTGGCAAGCGCATTCGTGGTGGAAGCACAAATTAAAGACAGTGTCCGGAGTGGATGGGGTTCTGTCAAGTCAAGCATCGGCTCGATTGGCGGATGGTGGCAGAGTGCAAAACTCTACATGAATGTAAAGATGTTCGTGAACTTCTTTGTTCTCTTTGCACTCCTCTTCATATTGCAGATGATTTTCCTTAAGGAACATGCGCAGGATGAGAAGCAGAAGTACGCGATCTGGGGATTGTGCCTAATCGGTACTGTCATCATTGGCGTGCAATTGATTCCGCAAGGAAACTTGTACCTTTGGGAAAAGGGAACTGTAGCAGACATCACGCGATTCACGTTTGGCAAGCCGGCCGGTGAAATTACACAACCCGGATGCGAAGGCGACGGTGCATATGCAAAGGTCTTGCCGGGCAACCGTGGAGTGGCGTGCCGCCAAGCAATCCTGCGCATCGGCGAATCTGGCAAAGGGCTTCCTGCACTGATCATCACGTTCCTCGTCTTGTATGTGATCTTCAGCGTGTACAAAGGACAGTTGGGAATGGGCGAAGGTGGCTCATCAAAACTCGTGATTATCCTGCCCGTATACCTGGCGGCGCTGATCGCGAATCAAGGTGCGACGAAGAATCAGATTATCGTGATGGGCGGCTGGATCTTAGTCATTGTCATCTACGCCAGGATCAAGACGTCGATGGGTGAGAAAGGAAATGCTGGTCTGGCATTGGGCCTTGCATTTGCGTTTGTACAGATCATTGCAAACCTTCTGGGCTCGTCGCTGCTCGGAGGACTTTTCGAGCCTGTCGAGCCGCAGGGCATTACCATTTGGTGGGTTGTTATCTACATCGGTATCGGATTTGGCATCAGTTTCCTGTATAACACGTTTATCGGCAAAGGGGGCGGCATATTTGCACAGTACTTCAAGCAACTCGATGAAGAACGCCAGAAGAAAGTGGACGATCTCATGAAGGCGAAGAGGCCATGGGACGCGCTCAAGCAATCGTTGCCGATCCTTGGATGGTTTAAGGACTTCACCGGGAAGATGGAGCGTCCAAAACCGAAGACAGCTGAAGAATTCCGCGAAGAGATCAAGAAAATTTACGCAAAA
The DNA here is from genome assembly GCA_016219765.1 of Candidatus Woesearchaeota archaeon. Taxonomy (GTDB): domain Archaea; phylum Nanobdellota; class Nanobdellia; order Woesearchaeales; family UBA11576; genus JACQX01. The sequence continues at coordinate 5,885 of JACRKM010000071.1, read as the reverse complement.
GCATTTCGCGGCCAGCCTCTCTCAGACGAAGACTGGCAGCGCATCAAGACATTGCAGCAGGCAATCCAGTTTGAGGAGAAGAAGCAGATGGACCTGTATGATATGGCACGGGAAATGGGCATACCTGTAATGATACCGCCAAGATATCCTGCAGGGCAACAGCAGGAACAAGAGCCGTCTGCAAAGCAACAAGCAGCACAAGAGCAAGCAGGTTCAAAACCGCAACCGCAAGCAACGCCCGCACAACAAGCGCAACAATCCAAGCCGCCTGTGACGCCGCCGCCTCAAACACCGCCAACGCTACGGTAGATACAATAACAAATGATACGATAACAATAGGCATAAAACAGCATAACAAAGAGCATCAAAACACCGTGATCATGATGGCAAGAACAACCGACGAACAACGAAGCGACCCAGCACACGTCGATAGAAACGCTGAATTTTACGCCTCGAGTACCGAAGACGTCATTCGGCTCGATGAACAGCTTATGCAGAAATTTCAACAAAGTCTTGAGGGCAGAGAAGTGAAGTACCTGCAGGAAGAAGTGATTGGCAAATTCCTTGCAGATATTCGATCGCTGGTTTCGATGTTCTTTGAGCAGTACGAACAGATTGCAAGAACGGTCGAAAGTTTCAATGATCTGAAGCTCGCGAAAGAAGTGAGAGAAGCTGCACGAAAGCTGCGCGCGGTCGCCCCGCGGGAAGAGATAGAATATTTCAGGAAGATCCTCGCTCAGATTCAGAAAGGCGATGTGTGCGCGAAGGAATTCCAGCAGTGCGTCGTGCAGTTGAACGACTTTGAAAAGTATCTTGAAACCACGTATCCAAAATCTTATGTTCTGAGAAAACTGCGTGCATCACAGAAACTCATACACATCAGACAGTACATCGCAGAAGTTCGTGAATGGAAAGAGATTCTCTACATGATGCTGTTTAAGGAAGAACTTGGAACCATTCCGCCAACAGTCCTAAATGCGCAGGATATCCAGGCATTCCAGGGTGCAAAGATCCCGCTTGGAGAAGAAATGTGGACGCGGCCGGACAAGATTGGTGCGCAGCTGCAGTTGCTTAAGAAAAAATGCAAGGAAATCGGGGACCGTTATGGCGATCCCTACTATGCAAAGATAGTGCTGCAGCAGTTTACATCAAAAGGATTTGATCGTGCAAAGGCGTGGGAGCTCGTGATGGGAATGATCCAAAAGATGCAGAGTATTGAAAGCCTCAAACAGGCAGAACACGACGCGCTGATAGATCTTCACGGCATCGTAAAGGCTTACCTGAAACACGCAGATGAAATGCTTGATGAAGAACGTGCATCGATTGCACGCTCCATCACCAAACGCGTTCTCGATATCGAACACAAACACGCGGCGGATCTTGAGAAGGTCGAACGTATCAGAGAACGCAGGATGCAGGAGATGAGGAGCATGCTGACCGCGCGGGAAGTGGAAGATGAAGGGGCGGCCACCATCAAGAACACTGTCGAAGAGTATCTCAAGATCAGCAGCTACATTTTGAGAGTCGTTAACAGCAATGCAGCATTCTGGCAGCGACTGCATGACCTCGACGAACGCTCAAGACGCGGGGAGATAAGTGAACAGGAGTATCAAAAACAGCGAAACGCTCTCATGCAGCATTTCCAAAACGCCTTGGCGCCCGCGCTGGATAAGGTGGTTGTGGTTAAAAGACAGCAGGTTGCACTTTACGATAAACTGAAGGAATACGCGCAAAAAGTTGATGCAATGCATGAGAGACACGATCAGCTTATTCATGAAGCAGCAGAGCAGGCCACTGGCGAACGTAAAGAAGTTGATGAACTGCGGCAAAAGGCCGCATAACTCGTGGTCACAACAGACAATGAAGAGACAATGCAATGAAGCGATAATGCAATGAAGCGACTGAAGAGACAATGAAGCAGCCCACAAATTATAAGAAAAATCATAATAAGAGTAATAAGAGAAATCGCCTGCTGATACTTGCAAGTCTCCTTCTTTTAATCGTTTTTGTAACTTCAGCCAGCGCATCAGCTTCTCGCTTCACTGATGCATTCTCCAGCACTGGCGGAACTGTCAGCAGCTGGTTCACTTCAGAGACGCCCGGCTTCTTCGACTTCATCCTGTTTGGAATCATGTTCTTTGCACTCTGCTGGCTTGGGTTCCAAAAGTGGTTCGAAGGCGCGAAAAGCGCGGCGATCGCATTGTCGGTCACGCTCGCCATTGCGCTGTCGGCAGCGCTCGTCTTTGGAGGCAATATTGGCGTGAAAAAGCTGTTGCCATTTGCAAGTTTGCTGATTTTTCTATTGGTTATTGCCGGGCTCGCATTCATCCTGCAGCGGTTGGTATTCAGAAGCGAGACTGCGCTAAGCAGGATACTCTCCTTTGTCATCGCGATCACCCTTGCGGTGCTGATCCTGGGTTTCACGCTAAGTTCATTGTGTGGTCAAGGCAGTTGTGACAAGAATCCCCTGCTTTCAGACCTTTTAGGAAAGACATCGATCGTTGGAAGAATCACGAGTTGGTTTGATGGCCTGTTCGGCGGACCAAGCGCACCGGCAGGACCAACTCCGGGTATTCCGAGTGGACCGCTGCAGAAAGTGATTGATGAGAAATTGTTCGATGAAGCAGCTGCGTGGGCGAAAGCGCAGCGAACAGAAACAGACCCGCGCAAGGTGAAGGATGATTTAGAACGCGCAAACAAGGCTCAGGACTACATCGACCGACTGACAAAATAAGAGACAGACAAAACAAGAAAATGAAAAGAGGGAGAGAGAAAGAGAGAGAAAAGATATGTACAGAACAAAAAAACTAGGTAAGAGAAAACGATGCGACAGCAACCCTGTGTTACGCCTGTGGGCGCAGGTGTTGCTCATCGTCTTAATCGTCGTCTTAATTATCACTCCTGTTGTTCTCGCAGTAACGCAAACAGAAGTGGACGATCTTGTCAAAAGGCTCGCCAATGTTCGCGACCAAGCGCTCTCAGATGCCATCAGCAATGCGAAAAGCCAAGAACGGCTCAGCCAAATTAGCACCAGTCCCGCATTCTTAGCAGCAGTGACAACGCAGCCCGCCCTTCATGACCTGTTGAATAAGAAACTTGCAGAGGATCTGCCCGCAACCGAAGAGGAAGCAAAGAAGAGTCCACTGCAGAAGGCAGTCCCGTATGGTCTTGGAAGTCTTGGAGTTCTTGCGGTGCTCATACTTGGCTTTATTGGGTACAAGGGAAGCTGGTTCAAGAAGATCGTCGGAAAAGATGCAGAATCTGTCCTTATCGATCTTATAAAGAAATTAATCAGGATAAAAGAAGAAGTGAAGGGAGACGCGCAGCAGATTCACACACAGCTGACGGCGGAGCAGACAACATTTGATGAATGCAGAAACCTGGTTACGCAGGTCACTGAGCACGTCAAAGAGACGATCGGTGAAGAAAAGGAGCTGGCGGGTGAACTGGAACGTTCATCAAAGATCAATGAGAAGCTGCAGGTATTGCGCGCCCATAATTTTGCTGAGAAAAATGCGGCGATCAAAGCGACAGAGCACCTTAACGAAGGTGTCAATGACATCAACAGGATCCGCGTAGAGAAAGAAGAAGTGTTTGCCGCAATGAATAATGTTAAGAACGTGCATGAAGCGTTTAGAAAGGCCGATGAGGGCTTGCGAATGTTGCAGAATGTTGATCTTGCAGAAGCCGGTGTTCTCGACAGGCTGCAGCAGCACTTCAACGAAACGATCGCAGACTTTCAAGCGCTGGAAACGGCCTGCGAAGGAATCCATCTCTCGTTGAACAATGAGATTGATGAATTGATGCGTCTTGAGCGTGGTGAGGCAAATTATCAGGCAATCCTGCTTGACATCCGCAACTTGCGCGATAATGCGATCAAGCTCAATGCACTCTTCGCAAAGAAGGTGCGAACATTCAAAGACTTAGTGGAGAAGTTTAAAGAGCTTGAGCTTGACGTGACTGAATTAAGCGGCAAAGAAACAACAAAACTGCAGGAATATCTCGAACTGGCAAAGCGCGAGTTGGCTGCACAGCAGCCAAGCTATGAACGCATCGTCTATTTTGCGTCGATTGTGGAGAAGAATGCAAGGCTTCTTGATCTTCGTGAATTGAGCGATGAGGCGAGAAAAATTGTCAAGGCCGCACTGCCGCGTCTCGTCGAAGCACGTGAAAAGACGATCAAAGAACTTGTGAAAAAGATTGGGGAACTCGTCAAGACAGCAGAAAAGGAGAAGATCGGTGAAGCGCTGAAGCTTTTGCAGCGTGCGATGGTCTCAGAAGTTGACACGAAAGACGCCAAGATCAAAGGACAAGTACAAAAGCTGCGTGTAGCGGTACTCGGAAAGCTTTTGGAGCATGCAGAGCAGCAGTTGCAAAACGAACAGATTGGAGACGTCAAAGTGGTTACAGATCTTGTTGAGCGGGTCTCGCGAGTCGGGGGACAGGCATTACATGAAGAGCACAAGAAAAAGATCAACAAACTGCGTCAAGCGCTGAACAAGTACGATGCAACAAAATTCAAGGAGATGTTTGACCGGATAATCGTCAATAAAGATTATAGTACTGCTCAGGAGATCGAGATTGAGCAAAAAACTATCCGCTTATTCATTCGAACTGGAAAGAATGCAGCTGAAAAGAACGCGAATCTTGCATACGTGAAACAAAAATTAAGCGAAGAGGCTCAGAGTCAGCATCTTGCGGCCGAAGTTGTTGCAAAAGATCTTGAAGCAGTCGCACTGCCGCCACCATTGGATGATCTTGCTGCAAAGATCAAAGCGGGAGAGGTATTAGATGCTGCGCGGCATAAAGCGCTTGAAGATATGATTACGCAATTGGAAAAAGATGTTCAAAAGGCAGGCTTGATGAAAACACTAAAACTCGCACGCAGCTGGAGTGATGAGAAAGCAGGTGTTCGTGAATTATGGCAGTCCCTTGCAGCAGAAGAGGCCATTGTATGAAAAAAGACCGTATTAAAAAAGAAAAGACTCCGGCATTGACGCTGGCGCTGCGGGTCGTAGGGACCGGAACTCTTCTTGCGACGTACACAGCTTTTCTCACTTCCTCAGTCAAAGCACAAAGTTCTGCGGCAAGTAACCAGCTCTCTGGCATGATCACTCTTGAAGATCTCTCGGAATTCTGGTTCGTCCCTGCCATTGCAATCGGAATCATGATCTTATATTTATTGTATGAAAACCGCCAGCGTCTCGTCTCTCTCGTTTCAAAAAAGAAGGCGCCTTCACTCATCGAAACTGTGTTGAGCGAAGATGAGGCGGAATTGCTTGGAAGATCTGCGCTCGCAAAGCAACTTTCGGAAAAGCAAAGGAAACGGGAAGTTCGTGTTCGTAAAGTAGAAGCGCGTGCGCGTTCAGAATGGGATGTTGGAAAAAAGATTCGCATGGCGCTAAAAAAGATTTTGCCTTCGGGAAGTTCACCTGATACAGTCGGGGGCCAGCTCGCGATCGGCATGGCCCTCAAGAAAAGCGGCGTCGCGTTTGACCTTGAGCGGCTTGTAGAAGAAAATAAAGATGACCGCAGTTTGATTTCGGCAGTTGTGGCGTCCTTGCAGGGCGATTTTGACACGATAAAAGATAAGCAGTCAAAGGTGAAGTCGCGCAATAAGAAACTTGCAAAGCTTGAACAAGCGCTTGAAGAGCTTGCAAGATTGCAGGGCACGATCAGCAGTGAGCGGGAGAATCTTGCAGAGTTGCGCCGGCTCCACGCAGGTCTTGATGAGATCACTGCAGACGAATCAACGACATTTGAAGCGCTGCTGCACGAGTTCTCTGAAGTGGAGCAGGAGTTCACGTATGTTTCCCAGGTGTGCAGTGTGATCGCGACGATCTCTGCACAAATGCGTGCGGAGCTTGCAACAACGGAAAGCAAGG
>JACRKM010000072.1 GCA_016219765.1 Candidatus Woesearchaeota archaeon | reverse complement strand
TTCTTTCTCATCTTTTAACCAAAGTTTCCAATTAGGCTTCTTCATCAATTAATTGCCTCCACCATTCCATTCCTATCAAAATCAGCTTATCTCTCTTAAGCTTTTTGAAAAATTCTTTGGTTGGATTATGAAACGACTCTTTGAATTCTTGATAATTAAGATAAACCGGATTTAATTGTGTGTTCGTTTTCATACTTATTTTCTTTGCAATATTCTCAATTTCTTTAGAATCTTCAATTTTCTGGAAAATCAATAAAATATCAATATCTGAACTTCTTGTATAAGTACCCTTAGCATAAGAACCAAAAATAAGAGCAATTACTGGTTTATCTTTTAATTCTTTTAAGAAATCGGTTACAGATAATCTAACTTTTGCTGGAAGTCTTTCAAATCTTGAATGCTCAACAGTATTTAGTGATGGTATAAGCTCCTCTTTTGAGTAATCCAAGAAATAGTTAATCTGATTCCCAGACTTTTTCTGCTTAATCAGCTTGTTTATTTTTTTAAGCCCGTAATCTATGGACGGCATTCCTAATTTGAGCTGCTTTGAAAGTTCTCTCTTATGAATTCCAGGATTAAGATAAATTTGTTCCAAAATCCTAATTTCTGTCCTGTCATACATATTATATCAATTGTCATAGAGAGTATACCATTCATATATAAAGCTTTGCATTTTTCCCACCTAAAGCATATCAATTCTATGTCTTAATCTACTTTTTTCTAAACATGCGCGCTTTTCTCGCTCAATTTAGTGCACACACAACTCAGAGAAACCCCAGTTTTAGCCGGATTTATTTTGGGAGTATTTTGTTTTGTTGTTAGTCCATCTCTGACTTCGGCCGCTGCCAGATTAGCTTGCCTTCACACCTCACTTCGCGAACACGGTGCAGTGGAATGTCAACCTGTTCATCATCGTGCGTGATCAGCATGAAGTTTTCAGAGATTGAGATTATATCTTCAAAGGTCACTTCGGCCAGCTTATTCTTGATGCGATCGAGATAAAAGATGCTGTAGAGCTCAGGATTCTCGTTCGGGTCCCACATAATCTTGCTCAGCAGTTCTCTGATCGGTTGCATGGAGGACAACTTGATACGCTCAAAAAAGATAGCCCCGCCCTTTAGGGCGTTGGCTCTTTTTTGGCGTCCTAAAAATCCGCAGTCAAAGAAAGTGCCCGTCAAGCCTCGGGCTTTAGCCCGAGGTAGGGCGCTTTCGGCGGATTTTTATGACATTTGTTTGTAGTGCGCGCCTGCTTTTTGCTCTTGCATACACAAACACATTTCCTGCGACTCGCGACGTCCCTATGAGGGAACCCTGTCGCTCGTCGACGCCTAAAGACACAATGTTGGTACAGTAACTCATCATTCGAGAACCGTGATCAGTCATACGGTATCAAATATCCCTCTGCAAGAAAATCGCGCGTCTTTGCAAGGCGCTCTCCGGGCTGCTGCGCTCCACTTGCTTGAGATGCTTGCGGCGGTGGCGCACTCTGATTTTGCTGAGTATCAGCGAAAAGTGAGAATATATCGCCGCCTTGCTGCGGTTGCAGCTGTTGTTGAAGCTGTTGTTGAGGTTCTTGCGGATTTGGAGAGGACGCAGAAGCATCGCCGAACATATTGAAGAAACCGCCATCACCACCCTGCGACGGCGGAGATTGTTGATGCGCAGGAGGTGCGTTGCTGAAATAATCAGAGTCAGAAGAATATCCAGAACCTTCAATGATGCGCGACGGCGGCGCTTCGTCACAGAGCCTGAGAAGCATATGCGCGATGTGGCGCAATTCCTCTTTTCGATCACTCTTTGTGTCAATCTCAATCTTCATGAACAGCCTCGTTTATTATCCATTTTTATTTATGCTCTCTTTTTTCTTAACTCTTTTTTTAATCAAATCTCCCAGTAATACAACTTCACAATCTTGTAACTTGCAGTTCTGTTTGACGCCACAAGAATGCTTTCCGTGAAGACATCATCCGGAGCCTGGAACGGAGCAATCTCGTTGACCGTTACCTTGATGTCGAAGATCGGCGGAACATAAGGATCGATGATGTTCTGCAGGCAAGTCGTGTTATCTGTGAGGATGCACTGTCGGAATGTCTCGTCGTTCTCCAACGTAGGAAGGATGTTTCTAGGTGTATTTAAAGCTTTTGAGGTCGCTATCTCGTGCACTACGAAAATGATAAAACTGAATGTAAGAAAGAATGCAAAAAATGCCTCAAGTGTAGCGACGTAGGCTTTTTTTCTAATAGCTTTTCCAACGGGATTCATTTCGGGTCTGCGTGCATTTGGAAATGAGACGTGTACCATCGTCACCACACTACGAACTGGAGCGTTCCTGTCGGCGTATTGAGATTACGGTCAAGCGCGAACGAGACCACTTTCTTGCGGCCATATGCGTCAACATTTTTCGTTGTCGTCCTGCCAAATGTGGCATTGATAACGGGCGACAAGACGGTGATATTGAAGTCGCGCTCTGCCGGAAAACTCCACCGCTGCTTGAGCTGGGTATAATCATAAAGCTTAAGGTTTGAAACGTTTGCATCTGAAATCCCAACGAGCTGCTCCCGCACGCCGTTGATAGGGGTTATCGGATAATTTTGTACGGCTGTGTGGTCTCCATCATGCGCAAAAATAGCATATGAAGATGATGTGTTCGACACCGTGATCAAAAAAGAGAATGTTAGTGCGGTGAGATTGCTGCAAAAACTCATGCTGCTTGCGGGTTCGGTAAAGAATGCGATTCCTGTCTCCCCATCATTAAAATCAATGAATCTCGAAGTGAATTCCTCGCATGTCTGCACCGAAGAATAGGCAACCGTTCCCCGCCGCGATTGATCAACAAAATATCTTGTGAAATTGAAGATGTTTGCAGAGAAAGTCATGTTATGATCCTTAGAATCATCTGAAAGCATGAAGACGTACACTCGGCTGTTGCTTGCCGGCACATACGTCGAATGATTGATCTCATCACGCACCTTGTACTTCGCGTATACATCTGTTCTTGCGAAAGTTCCCCCGGGGCTGAGGGTGCCGCCATCAACACGGTATTGAACGCCTGACACTCTTGTAGCTCCCCGAAACACCATCCGCTGCAGAAGTTCATCATCAAATAGTGCGCGGAATGATTCAAACTCCGCATGGTCAACATCAGCAATAAGTGCCGGCAGCGGATTCGTCCTGCGCTTCACCAGTGGATGGAACAATGCTGCCTTCTTCGTCTGTGTGGTGTTGAGTAAGAAAAAAACCTTGCCTACGTCTACCGCAAAATAATCTGTAGATGCCGCCATATTGCTGGCGTTCCATGTAGGATACGTGAAGTTTGCAATGATGAAGTCAAACTGGCTGTTTACCTTTTGAGTCACAAAAATCCGCACGCGCTCTACCGTTGTTTGGGTGTCGTCAAGGAATTTATCTTCCAGATTTTCCATGAGGGAATCGATGTTTCGTGATGGTACAATGAGGGGCTTGACAAAGATGAAAAACAGCGCAAGGTAGATTAGAAAGATCGAGAGACTTATGGCCCAATCGACCTGAGAAAGGGCTTTTTTGTGCAGCACCATCTTTTAACTATTGCACCATCTTTTTTATCATGACGCATTTATTCTTCTGTTAATTGATGCTTCTGTTGTTTATTAATGTTGCCCTTTATAAAGAAATTCTTATTCATTTACAGAAATAACGTTTGGTAATTGTGAAAAATCGCATTTGCGGTATCCTCAACCGTCATCTTCTTGATCTGCGCAATCATCTTGACCGACTCAATCACATTTGCAGGCTCGTTTCTTTTTCCAGGTTCAGGCCCGAGATACGGACAGTCGGTTTCGGTCAGAAGATGATTGATGTTTACACGTTTAACCAGCTCCTGAAAGTGGGATGATCGAACAACACACGGAGGAATCGACACCATCCAGCCATTATCTTCGATGCGTTTTGCAAGCTTGAGTTTTCCTCCAAAACAATGCATCATCGCCTGCTTGCATTTTGAGGCTTCGAGCATCTCGATCGTGTCAAGCTCTGCTTTGCGGGAATGCACAATCAACGGCTTCTTAATCCTGAGCGAGAGTTTAATGATCTTTTGGAAATTCTCGCGCTGTGCTGCAAGATCTGTGCTGAATTTCGCATCGACGCCCACTTCACCGATCGCGATGATGGAATCATTGTGCTGCTCAATGAAATTCAGTGTTGCGTCAACGCCAACTTTTGTTCGTGGTAACGACGGTTCTTCTGAAAAATGTTGTTCGTCGACTTTGACATTGAGCGCATCAAGAGGGTACAATCCTAGTGCGGCCTTGACTATGTCATATTTTTTGGCAAGTGCAAGCACTGCAAGATTTGATTCATGATTGACTCCCTGCGCGATGATCGCTCTTACCCCTGCGGCACGCGCGCGTTCGATCACCGCATCAATGTCTTTGGAGAAGTCCGTATGATCGAGGTGCGCGTGAACGTCGACGAGTAACGGCATGGGACTACCTTACTTCTTCTTGTGCTCCTGCTTCTCTTGCCGCCTGCGATAGTTGCACATCGTCTCCGTAAACACTTCCTTGAGGGGCACTTTCGCTTTTTGCGCAACGACCTTTGCGTCCTCGTATTCAGGCGAGACGCTCAACACTTTTCCATCGAGAGAACCGATCTTGACCGTCACAGGACCATACCTAGTATCGACCTTCACAAGCTCTGCATGAAGCCGCATAGCATGAGTGTTGTTGATCTTCACGCCAAATGTCGTTGTCTGTTCAAACAATACTTTTGCAATGTGCTCAGTCAATTCTTTAGGGCACACGACGCGAATGCGGATACCTGGACGCTCCTTCTTGAGAATGTGCTGCATTATCTCTACATCAATAGCTCCGTGCTTGTAGAGCTCAAGTTTCACAAAATCACAGAACTGCGGATTCATGTCATCGATCTCGGTCTCAACGACGTCTTCTTTGAGAATGCGCGACTGGTTTGTCTTGATTGTCTTCTTCGGTCCTGGAATTCTCATCATCTGTCCTTTTTGTATTTATTTAGCAGCGCCGCCATCGACCTGCGAGCTGATGTCACTTTGATTTTGCGAGACGCTCCTTGACCGCTGCAGAGATGAGAGGCAATGCGATAGTCGAGTCGCAGATCAGGTCGACAAATTTCGCTTCGACATTCATCTTTCCCCACGAGATGCCTTCGGCAAGTCCGGCGCCACTCGATCCCCCGGGCTCGGGGCGGTCCATCGTTATTTGAATCCCATATTCTGCAGCACGCGGGGCAAGCTGCATCGCCTGCTGAATGTAATTTTTCGGCACGCCGCCGCCCACGTACCACACTCCTGCCTTCTTTGCCTCCCATGCCAGATTTATCATGTCTTTGAGGTCGTCAAATGCGCCAACCAATACTTTCTTGTTTTTAGCAAGATGCCCCCACAGCATCAATCCAATGCCTGAATCTGCGAGCGCAGGACAGAAGAGCGGGATATTCTTTTCATAACAGGCTCCAAGTATCGACGGACGATCTTTTGGTACAAGGCTTCCGAGCCGATGCAGGAATTCCTTGATGCTGATCTGCCCTCCCTGCCCGGTGCTCGTGAGAGTGTCAAAATGTTTTGCAAAGAAATCTTCGAGACCTTCGTACACATTGTTAGGCATAAGCGAGTCGTACATTCGATCATACCCTTCCTTATTGAGCATCGCATCGTCCATCAAATGGTGTCCTTGGTAGTGATGATATCCAATTGCCTCAATAAGATCGTGCGTGAGGTTTGCGCCAGTCGTCACGACAACATCGACCCAGCCATCATTAATCATGTCTATTATTACCTGACGCATACCACCAGGAACCATCGCTCCTGCAAAACCGAAAAAGACTGTGCACTCTTTGTCACGGATCATAGTCTCAGCGATCCGAACAGACTGCGCAACTTTGCCACCACCCATCACTCCAGATTGTTCCATTGCCAGCACAAGATCATTGCAAGTCATGTTTGCAGAAGTGGTGACAGGAGTGACAACCCGAAGCGCCTTCAAGCCGTGGTGCGATGCCTGTTTTGTTTGCTTGCTTTTATTCATGTTCCGCCTTGTGAGAACGCAGACAGTATTTAAATGTAACGACGATGAAGAGGTTGGTGCGAAAATAGTAGCTATTACTTATCTTGCCGCCACCACCACGACGCTCGACGCGTCGCTCGCTCACCACCACGCCAGGCTCGTGATACGTCCGTGCTCACAGATGACCGACATTCCCCGTAAGGGACGACCCCCTTGTCGGTGTGAACGAGCAATTGTTCATCTCTCGCGAAAAGGCGGTGGCGGTGAGCGTGGCGGCGCTATTTTCTACATAGCCAAAGCAACAATAAGAAATATTACTAGAAAGTTTACTAAATTTTCTGTGCGCCGGCGTCAGATTTTCGCGGCAGGTAGTCTGCACACATAATCCACACGCGCCTTTCAAGTTCGCCAAGAGCCTGATCAGAAACATTAGCTTCACTAAACTGCCCGATAAGAACTTTCATGTACAGAATTTTATTGAAGACCGAACTCGGGTCAAAGTCTTTACACTTCGCTTCTTCAACGCTCTTGAGATAATCGCTGTAATTCTTCAAGATGAACTTGCTGGCCCGTTCTTTGGCATTAGGCCCGAAGAGCGTTTCAACTTGCGCCAGCGCATCAGCAGCCTTACGATAATCACCTTGCGCAAGACTGCTGCCAAAACGCGTCAAGATCCGAAACTGCTCAGCAGTCATTGGCTCTTGCGCAATCACGTAGACATTAATAGGACCTTTATCATTATCTGAAGACTGTTCCGATTCCACAACTCGGCGATAGTATTCATTCAGCGAGTTTGGAAGCGTTTGGAGTACACGCTGGCGCGTCGCTTCATCAATAAGAGGATGGTATTTAACTGTGCGTTCTCCTGCATCGTATAACTGTTGCGGCGTTGACGTGGAAGAAACTGCTGACGGCGTTGAACGCAAATCTGCTTGCGCTTTCTGGGGGTGCGAAAACACAACGTGATAAGCGGCAACGCCTGCACCAGCAATTATTCCAGCACCCACGAGAACAGCCAGTGTTCGCGAAGGCATTTGGCGATCATTGTTTGTGCGCTGGTTATTGCCTTGACTGCGTCGCTTGTTAAATGCATGTTGCTGCTGTAGGTGCATTCACTATTCTCTTTTTCGAATTAATATTAAATTTCCACCCAAAAAATAACACAAAAAGCAAAATTTGAAGCAAGCTGAAGAAAATGAAGAAATAATTTGCGCCGACCAAACCGTCAGATTTATAAACAAACGAGGAATTCGCTACGGTAAATTAATGATAATTCATAGATGTCTAATTTAAAGGAATGGGTGATATTCATGGCGATTGTTGGATTTGATTATAACAAAATTACCGTTGAAAAGAACGAAGGCCAGTCTGGAAAGATCAGCGTTGCAAACTCGGTTAACATCAAGCGTGTCGAGCGCAACGACATCTCACTAGGAAAAACCAAACAAAGCGGCCTCAAGTTCGTGTTCGAATACAGTTCTATCTACAATCCTAACTACGC
>JACRKM010000073.1 GCA_016219765.1 Candidatus Woesearchaeota archaeon | reverse complement strand
TCAACTATCTCGCGCTCTGTGATCATGCCGACGATCTGCCTGTGTTCAACGACAGGTATCTGTGATATCGATTTTGTGTTCATCAGTTTCGCTATCTGCTGCACGTGCGCTTGCGGTTCGACTGTGACAAGGTGTGTGTTCATGACGTCTTTTGCGCAGAGTTGTGGTTCACTCGACAGTCTTTCTATGGCTGAGAATATCTGCTGGACTCGTGAGTATGTCGGATCTATGTTCCCTGCCTCGATCTTCGCGATGAGCGACTGGCTGACGCCCGCCTGCTTGGCAAACTCTGTCTGAGTCAGTCCGAGATGTTTCCTTATCGTTGCTATCCTTTTGATGTCAGGTTGCATGGTTAATTCGAGAATAATTCTATTATATAAATATTCCGAAAAGAATGGCTCTGTAGAAAATAGCGCCGGCACACTCACCACCACCGCCTTTCAGCGAGAGATAGAAACAAACACAAACACGCCGACAAGGGGGAAGCCCCATCGGGGAATGTCGGCTCTCAAAAATACAGACGTATCACGAGCCCGGCGTGGTGGTGAGTGAGCGATGCGTCGAGCATCGCGGTGCCGGCATAGCACGACTTTCTACAGAGCCGAAAAGAATGTTCTGCTGGTGTTGCGGGAGTGATGCGGATAAGTTATCGAGGACAAAATCCGAAAATTTTCGTGTTTTTTCTGCGAATGTTATATAAATATAATTACCGTGTATTGGACCTAAGATGGAAATAAGCTACGATAAGGATGCGGATGCGATGTACATCAGGTTCCGCAGAGGGACGTTAGGCAGGACCCGGAAGATAGACGACCTGACTATGATTGATCTGGATGATCGAGGAAATATCCTGGGGATCGAGCTACTTGATGCGAGCAAAAGGATTCCGAAGAAATCTCTTTCTGAAGTCCATGTGAAGAATTTGGAAGTTGCACCGTAGTTTTTTGAAATGGGTTAAATATTAAAGAATGAATCGAGTGAGACATTAGGTTTAAATTTACTCAGCTTATAAGAAAAGATAAAAAAATTATTGCGCATCAAGCGGCACTTCAGTGCCGACATGCTCTGGCTTGTGCAGCGCGTGCAGTTTCTGCGCTTCTTGGGCAAGCAGCACCGCTTTATCGGTACGCTCCCACGTGAAGTCCGAATCATTGCGGCCAAAGTGCCCGTAGCTGGCCGTTTTGCGATAGATCGGCCGTCGAAGGTCAAGTTTCGCAATTATGTCTGCGGGTTTCAGCGGGAAGTGTTTTCGTACAAGCTGTGAAATGATGTCTTCATCCACACGATTCGTGCCAAAGCAATGCACGAGGATCGAGACTGGTTCTGCAACTCCGATTGCATACGCGAGCTGCACTTCGCATTTGTCTGCAAGGCCGGATGCTACGATGTTCTTCGCGATGTAGCGTGCGGCGTATGCCGCGCTGCGGTCGACCTTGCTGGGGTCTTTTCCGGAGAACGCTCCTCCACCGTGGCTGCCGTGTCCTCCATACGTGTCGACGATGATTTTACGTCCTGTAACTCCTGCATCCCCGACTGGCCCGCCAATCACGAATTTTCCTGTAGGATTGATATAGTATTTGGTGTCGTGGTCCAGTAGTTTTCCGCACACTGGCTTCACTGCAAGATCGATGAGATCTTTGGTGATCTCTTCATGGGTCGCGCTGTCTTTGTGCTGTGTTGACACGACGACGGTGTCGACACGCAGCGGCTTTCCATCTTCATACTCGACGGTCACTTGGCTTTTGGCATCGGGGCGAAGGTATGGCAGGGTCCCATCCCGGCGCAGTTCGCGCACTTTGAGCAGGATTTTGTGTGCAAGCATGATTGGCAGTGGCATCAGTTCTGGCGTTTCATTTGTCGCATAGCCGAACATGAGCCCTTGATCGCCTGCTCCTTGTTCTTTGAAGAGCCCTTCGCCTTCGGTAACTCCCTGGGAAATGTCTGGGCTTTGTTCACGGATGAAGACATGGACATCGCACGTGTCCCCGTCGAATCCCGTGTCTGGCGTGTACCCGATTCCTTTTACTACGTTGCGTACAACTTGTTCGAAATTGATCGCCGCTTTGGTCGTAACCTCTCCCGCAACTACGACGCGATTATCTTTGACAAGTGTTTCTATTGCGACGCGCCCAAATGGGTCCTGAGCATAGATAGCATCGAGGATTCCATCGCTGACTTGATCACAGACTTTGTCCGGGTGTCCTTCACTCACGCTTTCGCTCGTGAAGAGGTATCGTCCCTTTTTTGTATGTACCATCATTGCACCTCGCAAGTTTCTTAGATTTTTTGTAGTGGTTTTCCCATAGCTTTTATAAATGCTTCTGTCAGAATTATTCTATTTGGAATACGTTTTCTTACGTTTTCTTTTGAACAAGAAACTAAGTCATAATAGCAAAAAATGAAAATTTTATTAGGTTCTTTTATACTTTGATAAATACCTGTGTCTGAAGTGTTATATGGTGTTTTACTTTGAAGTACGCTTGTTGGGCGAAGTATCGTATGGTTAAGAGAGACCTGTTCAAATGTCGATTGACACACGCCGGATGTAGTGACAATGGATGATGATTCACATGATTTGTCCGACAAGCTTTCTTCACCGCGTGGTGGACAAGAGTTGTCTGATAAGTTGGGCGCGCCGGTTCCTACGCCGCCTCAAAAGCCGTTTAGCGAAAAGGAGTTCTTCTTTTTCAATGCGGAGTATCTTGTATCTGCTGCAGCAGGGGTTCTTCTTGGCAGACTAGCGGTGCAGTACGCTCAAACTGATTATCTTTCCCCCGGTACAACATTGTTCGTCGGCGATGCTGTCGGTTTTTATGCCGTAAACATAGCCCTTCGCTATATGGAAAAAGCAAAGCAGTACCGCAGTCATAACAGCAGTTTTTTGAAGGATATCTATAAGCTTGCTGTTGTAGGGTCGGTTGTCGGACTTGCCGCGACCGCGTGCAGGATCGGCATCACGAACTATCTTACGATGAAGGGCTGGAGCGCGGTTACAGCATCCGATGTTGCGCAGGTTCCTGCTCAGATCATTTCATTGGCTGGATTTAATGTCGGATGGTTCCACGGTGAGCGCGTCACGAAGCACTGCAAGAATGCGATCACGGGCATTGTGTTGTACATTTCTGAGAAGCTCAGCAAGCGGCCACACGTGTGAATGGCATGCATGAGATTCTTGTATGCATAGATTCTTAAATGTTCGATGCGAAGGCATGGTATGCTCAGTGATAGCGGGTGCCATCCGCGCACGCGACTAGACGATTAGCATGATGCAGATTGGCATGGATGAAGTGGTTTTTGATGTCGTACTTTCAGCTGCTGACCGATTATCTGGCAAACCTTTCGTATCTTGGGATTTTTCTGCTTGTAGTTCTATTGAATACATTCACTCCTTTTCCTGAAGAGATTCTCTTGATGTCGATCGGGTATATTTCGGCATTGGGTTATGTTGAGTTTTACAAAGTAGAGCTTGCGAGCATCGCCGCGTTGATTGTGGGAGATAATATCCTGTTTTGGGCAAGCAGGTCGGGAGGCAGGTTTTTACGGCATCGTTTTCCTGATGTCGGGCATGGGCGGGTAAGCCGGGTGCGGGAGAGGTTGAGGGGTAACATCTGCCGCACGGTCGTGATGCTGCGTTTCATTCCCGGTCTTCGGATCGTTGGTCCGACGGTGTCGGGCTCGATGAAGTTGCGTTGGAGCGTGTTCCAGTTTTATGATGCGCTCGCGATCGTCTTGTATGCGTCGGTCTATTTGTTTGTGGGCTTCTACTTCCATAACATCTTGTCGACGATCGTGACGAAGGTCGAGGTGTTGCGCCACATCATCTTTGTCCTCGTTCTCGTGATCGTTGCAATCGTTCTGGCGGTGCTTGTGCGTAATGGTTTCTTTGCGAAGAAAGAGGAACTGCTCAAGTAGCACGAGAATCAATGTCGGTCGAGAAACAAGCCACCTTCGGCACTCGTGACCGAAGTGCTGCAAGTTTTTGTCCAGTGATTCCCATAGACGCATACGATCCGATGATCTCCTCATCTGTGTATCCTGATTCGATGAAGAACATGATCTCCGCGTTTAGTTCCTTACTTCGTGCTGCCTTGTACCCTGCGAGGATCGGGTGTGTGAGTCCTGCGGCTTGGTAGGTGGAGAGGAGCTCATCATCTGTGCACGTTGAATCATGGATGAGGGCCTTGATCTCTTCTGCGATGGCTTCGGAGAGTTTTTTTCGAGGTGTCGGTGCTGTTTTGGTAGTTGGGGTTGTGGTGGTTGGGGTTGTTGAGCCCGATGTAGTGGTCTCTGGCTTCGTTGGCGCTTGTGGAGTATTTACTTCTTTCATTCTCTGCTTGATATTATATAATCCGTGTGGCGTGAGCCCTTGTTTGCCGTAGATCTCTAGAAGGTCATGATCCCTGACTCCCAGTTCTTTGTCTGCGAGAATCTCCACGATGCGGGCTTCAAGTTTCGGATCGATGGGCGGCAAGTCTTGCGCCGTTTGTCTCCAGTCCGTGATCGGTCTGGTTTTCATATCGGTCACGTCGCTGGCAGTTTCGATCAGGTATTCATCACCGTCGCTAAGAAGGTATCGTGGCGTCTTCTTGAGCTCATGCGCTTCTTGCAGGTATCGGTAATAGGAATGCATGCTTGTGATCAGTTTTTCGTGTGCGCGTCGGTGGGCAACCTCGCGGAGTGTTCGTCGAAGGTGTTTTGGCTTTACGGTATGCACAAGCAGTTCGAAGACGTCCTTTCTGCCGCGGGCCGCGTTCAGGACTCGCGTGATCGTATCCTTGGTCGCTTGGTCTTGTGCAAGGAACGGAGTAACGAGTGTTGCGTAGACGAGCGCCCGGTTGCGGTCGGAAAGGAAGATTTCTGGCCGTTCAAAGTGTACGAATTCTGAATTCATTGCATGTCTTGTGGTGCTCACGTAGCGATATCGTTCGTGGTGCGTCGGGAAGAATGATCTCAGTTCTTCTGCCATAAGGTACTGAAAGAATGTGACTGAATCGTAGAATGTTTTTTTGCGTGCCGGGCTTTCTCCGGGCGAGGGCAAGTATGAACTGACGATGCCTTCGAGAACACTGTAAAGGTAGGAGTCTTTCAGCGGGTCGTTAAGGTACATCGCGATTTCCGCGCGTGCTTCGTCAGTGTCTGCTTTGTCGTACTCGTCTTGGACGAACTGCTTCAGGTTAGAGAGCAGTCGTTGATAGCCGGAAAACTTGGAAAAGAGGGTTGCGTTCCTGCCGCGGGTTCCTCGTCGGATGGATTGTGCTATAAGAGTGCGGATGACGACTTCATCACGATACCTGAGCGGATCTTCAATCGGCTCGCTTCCTGAGGGAGCATCTGGCAGCCCCTCGAGCGGCACGACTCCTCGTCGCTTGCAGAGCTCGCGAAAGAGTTCCACGCGCGACCGTTGCAGTCTGACTTGTCCTTCGATGTATTCTTGTGCGTCTTCGTTCTCCCGCTGTGCTAAGAGGTTGATCGCGACGATGCCGTTATGGTCGGTGAGCACAGGACGCTCGAAGATGGTGCCGATGAGATCATGTTTTTCTCTGCTCCAGGTTCCGCAGTAGTCGAGTGAAATGATATTCGGCCTGATGTTCGTTTTTGTCAGAAATTCAAGATCTGTTCCAAGAAAGGTATTGATGGGCGTTCCAATCTTTTGGTTCTGTTCGCAGATTGCTCCATATTCTGTCTTGTCGCGTTCGATGCCGAACACGTTCTCGCGGCGTATGCCTAGTTTGTCAGTGACTTCCCTTATCTCAAGCATTTCTTTGCCAGGGAAGCAAACATACGTTGCCAAAGCAAGCTGTGCAGGTGTGTAATGGTATCTTATGAAATCCACAAGTTTTGCTCTGCAGTGGGCTTTGTTGTTGTCCTGGAACGACTTGACCATGCCGGTTTTTGGCACGTGGCCCGAATTGACCTATTTTAGTATGCTTAATCTTGTGTGAAGAATCTTGCTCCAGTTCAAGGGCTTTGCTGCGAGCCCTTCCCTCATCGCAGGTGTCAGCCGCCGTTTCTTCTCGATGAGGTTATGGCTCACTGCGAATATCT
>JACRKM010000070.1 GCA_016219765.1 Candidatus Woesearchaeota archaeon | reverse complement strand
TGCTCGTATACGGTATCAAGGACGGATATATTTGTAAAGGTGTTCTCGGTAATGTTCGTTCCGTTCCAGCTAGTCACAAGAATGCCGGCAGCATAGAGGCTTGATGATAACTGTGCTATAGTATTATTGAAAATGTTCACGCTCCCATTCGACACGTGCCCGATACCAACCAGGGTACAGCCCGCTGGATCATGACACCTACTGAACCCAACCGTATTATTGAAAACCGAAACATTCCCTCCACCAGCGGGGTTTCCTGTCTGAACAACAATACCTGCCATTTTACAACGATTTACGGAGCAGCCAAAATCCAGAACAGAATTACCATAGATCGAGGCATTCTGCATAAAAATGCCGAGATTACTTCCCGAAACTATTATGCCAGCACCCCAATCAGTTGAATAAAGTTGCCGAAACGTCGTTAAATAGTTATTAGCAATAACCAAATGAGAATAATTTCCATTGAGCCTGAAGCCATAGGGGCCGTCGCCCGCAGCAGTTCTGCGTGTCATATTCGTAAGCGTGTTATTCAAGAGCCATATATCCTCGCGCGTGCGATTCTCGTTCTGAAACTGCAAATCAACAAACATTGAATAATTAACCACGAAGCAATTTTGTATAGTCAAATTCTTTATGCCATTCGTCGGATCTAACAATCGAAAAAGACTCCCTTCATACGAATTACCCATCCCCACAAAAGTCGTGCCATTACACTTGATTGATTCATTATAACCACTCAAGTTGATTGACAAGTCTCGATAAGTGCCGTTACAGAACGTTATGTGCGTATTATTTAATACCGTCATATTTACCGGACTAAATTTATTAGGATCATTTATATCGCAGTCGCTGAGGTCATCGTCGCCATCGCCATCGGTATCGACGCTAAACGCTACATTTGCCAGGGCAAACACGAAAAATACTGCTATGATGGACAACAGCAAGAGATTTCTACGCCGACGCGCCTTTGCATCGCTAAGATTCCACCAGTCGCCGCCCGGCGGAATCGGCTGAGTCAAAGCTGGCTGCACGCTCATGCAACCACCCCCTGCTGCGCGAGCCAACGCTTGAAGATCAAATCCTCAAATACGAACACACCGCGCGAGGTGTTGACAAGGACTCCTTTTTCTTCGAGGATCGCAAGAAAGCGGCGTACGTTCGTCTGCGAATAATTCATGATTTTCCCGATTTCTGAAGGGGTCTTCACGCCATGCTGTGCCATGCATGAGAGAATAAGACGCTCTTTTGCGCTCAGCTGCTTGACTTTCTCGCGGAAGATCATCTCGCCTTCCTGATGCAAGAATTCCTCAATCGCATTCTTTGCAACGTCTTCCGTAACGTTTGGCGTGGCTGCACCTTTGAGCATCCTCCCAAGAAACTGCAGATAGAATGGGGACCCCTGCGTGAAATCAAAAATTTCTTTGAGCGCTGCGTCGTTGATTCGTTTGTCGAGATTCTTCTCGTACAGCTGCTTTGTCGCTTCACGCGAGAAATTCTTCAGATGCTTGAGCATAAATTGATGATAGAATGGCGCATCGGAAGCGAGCGTTATGCTGTCAATTGCTTTTTGATTGGAGGATGTAACTACAAGCACGCAGCGCTGATGTTTCTCATGCACAGAACGGATGAGCGAAAAGATATCAAACAATCGTTCGTCCGTTGGCTTGAGATCTGCAAGCAACGTGAACTCGTCCAGGAGAAAAACGCACCGAGAATCCGTCTCCTTTGCGATCTTTTCAGGAAGATCAAATACCGCTTCAACGAGCCCGTGCTTGTCGACTCTCTTTTCCCGCTCGAATGTCACAAGAAGAATGATCGCCTCGCGGAGCTCATCAGAAATCCTTGCATCGCGAAGCAATTTATCAAGAATCGTCAGCGGGGATTCCATGAGATCCTTCGCGTCGTGGCGCAGTTTGAGCTTTGATTCGCTTGCCTGCAAGATGGCAATCACAAAACGCTTGACAAAATTCTCCAGAGTAACATCGGACAGGCTCTGCAGCGAGAAATATATCGGGATAACCCTTTGCTCAAGTGCAAGCCGGCGTGCTAATTCCTGAAGAAGCGAAGTCTTGCCGGTGCCCACTGGTGCGCTGATGGCATAGCCGATGCGAATGCCTGGGTCTTTGAGGGCGCGGAGAATGTCATCTATTTCAGCGGTGCGATTGATGAAATCCTTGCCTGTAACAGGCAGCAGGCCCCACACCAAATTTTCACTCTTTTTTTAGCTTTTTTCTAATAATTATTTTGTTAATAATAATTATTATTAATATGTTTAGTATATAAATATATCTATTAGTATAACAATAGATCAAACAAAAACAAAGAGCCAATAAGCTTAATTATAATAATTTTTATTCTTAGTGTTCTTAGAAGGTGCTTGCAATACAAGCCATATGTCAGCATCGGAAACAACCCCCTCTTTTTCCGCCTCTGTGCACAACGGAAACCAAGGAAACATCAGAGATGTCAGATATTTAAATGTTGCTCAATTGTGGCTTGTTTGCAAGTTCGATTAAAACAGCTATAACTGCATTATTTCTAGGTCGTGCCCATCGGAACTGCATTGAAAAAATCTTCGACGGGGAAAAATAACACTCCTTCACGTTCTCATCTTCAGCATAATAGACTGACCT
>JACRKM010000069.1 GCA_016219765.1 Candidatus Woesearchaeota archaeon | reverse complement strand
TCAGCACGATCCTTGAGAGACCCCATCGCCTTGTTGACGACAGCAGAAAACTCAAGCTCCTCGCTCTCCTTTAGGATCTTAATCAGTTCCGCCTCCAAGTTCTTGTCTGGCAATAGCTCGTACTTGCTGAAGTCAACCTTCTTTCCTTGAGCTATCTCCACAAATATCTTCTCCAGAGCGCCTTTGCCCAGCTTATTCTGGTCAAGCAGACAGAAAACTTTCTCGAAATCCTGATCACCTACTTTTGAAGCCTCAAGATTATATTTACGACGCAAAAGTTTGGGAATTGAAAGCAACGTCTCTGCAATGAATGCGGGCTTAACGTGCGTAAAGCGGGACATAAATTGCTCAAATAATCGCTGTCTTCCAGAAGTCGTCAGGTCACGGGCCAGATCCTCTGACAATTCAAGCGTCTCCTTCAACCGCTCCTTCTTCTCCTCAAGCAATTCAGGGATAGTAACCTTTGACGCATCGATGTGCACAGGAAGAACATCAGTTTCCGGATACATGCGTGCCTGGCCAGGCATCGGGCGCATGAACGAACTTGTTCCATCGGCGTTTGCGCGACGCACCTCCTTTGGCACTCCGGACGAAACCATCGCCAGCCGATTAAGAACTGCCGTAAAAGCCTTGTCAACTTTTTTTTCTGTATCAGAAATCAGAATGAACGCATCAGTTGATTTGCTGGAAAGCTGCTTATGGATTGCCTCAATCTCCGCCTGCTCGATGCCATAGTTTGGAAGCTCGTCTGAATGAAGCAAGCCTCCAACACCGCCGCTCACCTTCGCATAGTCGGCAAGCTCTGATCCGACACGGCGTCCAGGCTGCACTTCCATGCCAAGCAGCCCTTTCATACCAGGAACACGCAAAGCTTTCACTACACCGCCTGACTTAATCGCTGACTGGATTAATTTTGATGTGCTTGCCGCAAACAATTTTGAGACATTTTGAACTTTAGGCTCAACCGAAAGCTTTCCGACCTTCTTTGCAAGATCGAGTAATGCTACCTGGCGCCTTGCCTCGTACTCGACAAGCGTCGGGATCATCTTGAGATCCTGTGCGCCCTTGATCTCGATGCGCGTGCCGCCTGCGACGGAGACGTTGACGTCCTGACGGATCGTGCCAAGACCGCGCGCGACCTTCTCCGTTGAGCGCAAGATCATGCCGAGCTTTGCGGCAGCTTCCTGCGCCTGCTTGGGAGAATGGATATCCGGACCGGTGCCGATCTCGATGAGCGGGATGCCGAGACGATCAAGGCGATACACGACCGTGCCTTCGCGACGTTCAATGATCTTTGCAGAATCCTCCTCAATACAAATGCTTGCAATGCCCACATTGCCGTCACTTGTCTTGACCAAACCATCCCTGGCGACAAGTGCCGTACGCTGAAATCCGGATGTATTCGAACCATCCACGACAGTCTTACGCATCACTTGCACCTCGTCCACAATCTTGGCGCCCAGCATTTTAGAAACCTGCAATCCTACATCTATAGCTTCAGGATTCATCTCGTGTGGAGGCTCCTCATCAAGCTCTACCAAGCACGTAGAATCCGAATACGCTTCGTAAAGAAACCGAAGACTTTTCTGCGCTTCATGAGTCGCAGCGACATCGATCTTTCCAGTCTCTCCAACCACCGCGCGAAGTTCACGTTCGACCTTCACATCAGGAGCATCATCGCGCAGCAGAGAAGGGCAGCTGCAGAAGAGCTTATGAGTAGCAAGCTGCTGATGGATCTCCAGGCCGCATATTAGCTTGATTTTTTTATAGTCGAGTGGTTGGGGCATGATTTGTCCTTATGAAGAGCTAATATTTATTATTTCTGCATCGTACGCATTGTTCAATCAATGGATACCGAAGATAGGACGTTTTTACGTAAATCGCATATTTTCTTGGACTTCTGAACTGTCCTCTTTTATTGTATTAAGATAGAATTTGATTGCGAACCCAGCAGATCGAATTGTTTCAATAAAATCATATCAAGAGATTTACATTATTTGGAAAACCGCCAAGAGATTTTCTACTTGCACTCATTGAAAAAGGCGATTCTGATGAAACAGTTAGTAAGTATCTCTGATTTTTACTTCAACAACAATTTTATCTTATTTGCAAAATTCACTGCTTGTTCTTTAATGTCATCAGCCAATTTCTTCTCAAATGATTCGTGCACATTGTAACAAGCCTTTTCTCGCAATTCCTTTGAAGTTCCAAGGGTCTCAATATCTTCTTTTTCTAAAGAACTGACGATTAATTCAACGTCTTCCTTAGCCAGAGCATTTTGCAAATGATAATGATGATAAATCAAGAAGCACAACGTTGCAGAATGATTCTTTGACGTAAATCCTTCTTTGCTCATAAGAGCAAGAGCAGCATGATAAATTGCGTAATAATAAATACTAATTACCCAATCATAAAACTTATCTCCACCAAAAACTTCTGGAATTTCATCTTGATGTTTTTCAATAATCCAATTAGCAAAAGTCAGATTGTGGTCTGTTTTCTTTATGTGCAGTTTTGAGTCGTCAGAACTTCTCTTGAGAATATTTTTCCTGATATAACTATCTAGCCAAAATTTACATTCTCTCTTGTCTTTTAACCACCGTTTCCAATCAGGCTTCCTCATCTTCTAACTGCCTCCACCATTCAATTCCGATAAGAAT